>JBGVAV010000072.1:0-14609 GCA_045224915.1 Treponema sp. | reverse complement strand
CGGAGTCCATGATTTGTACATAATTCTGCCGGAAGGCTGCGAACTTATAAACTGGTCGATTAAATAAAAAAACTGCAGTGTCATTGTCCGGCTGGACCGGACAATCTAGATTCCCTGGTCAAGCCAGGGAATGACACGTATTTGATATTATAGAAGAAAATCACTATAATATGCTCCTATGAGTAACAACGAAAATCAGAACAATAACGAAAAGAGAGATCCATTGCTCTGTCACTGGGCAGATCAGATGGCAAATCAGATTATCCGCGAAAAGGGAGATCTTGATTCTTATACTTGTGCATCGGGTATTACACCAAGTGGAACTGTTCATCTTGGAAACTTCCGCGAAATTATTACTGTTGATTTAGTAGTACGTGCCCTGCGTGACCGTGGTAAGAAAGTACGCTTTATTTATTCATGGGACGACTACGATGTTTTCCGCAAGGTTCCTGCTAACATGCCGGATCCTGATATCCTTGAAAAATATCTTCGCTATCCAATTACAGAAGTACCTGATACAACTGGACGCAATGAAAATTATGCACGCCATCACGAGGTTGATATTGAAACTCAGCTTCCACGCGTTGGTATTGCTCCAGAGTTCCTTTATCAGGCAAGCCGCTATCGTGCAAACCGTTATGCAGAAGGTATGCGCAAGGCTATGCAGAACCGCGACGTTATCAAGGAATGCTTGAACGAATACCGTGATGACGCTCACAAAATGAAGCCGGAAGATGTTTACTGGCCAGTTTCAATTTTCTGCGGCAAGTGTAATAAAGATACAACAGAAATTACAGATTACGACGGCGAATACGGAATTACATACAAGTGTGAATGTGGAAACTGCGAAACTGCAGATATCCGCGTATTCAAAGGTGCAAAGCTTGGCTGGCGTGTTGACTGGCCAATGCGCTGGAACGAAGAAAAAGTAGTATTCGAACCGGGTGGAAAAGACCACATCAGTCCTGGTGGTTCGTACGATACTGCAAAGCTTGTTTCAAAACGCATTTACAATTGGGACGCTCCGGTTACCATGCGCTATGACTTTGTAAACTTAAAGGGTGTTCCAGGAAAGATGTCTTCTTCTAAGGGTAAGGTTATTGCCCTTCCAGACGCACTCGACGTTTACCAGGCCGAAGTTCTCCGCTACCTTTTTGCAGGTACTCGTCCAAATACAGAATTTGCAATCAGCTTTGATATGGATGTACTTAAGGTTTATGAAGACTACGATAAGACAGAAAGAATTGTTTACGGAATTGATAAGGCAAAGAGCGACGACCACTTTAATAAAGAAAAGCGTATTTATATGCTCAGCCAGATTGATGGAAAAATTCCAGAAACAATGCCATACCAGGTAACAATCCGTCAGCTTACAACTTTGCTTCAGATTTACTCTGGTGATATTGATGCAGTTATCAAAGCTCTTGGCGATGTAAAGCCTGAACAGGAAGAAAGATTGCGCAGACGTATTGAATGTGCATGGTTCTGGGTAAAGCATTCTGCTCCAGACTGTGCTCCTGATTTCTGTTTTGAACTTCGCAATGACGGAAGCAAGGCAGATTTGAGCGGTGACCTTTTGAAAGCTGTTCAGCGCGTTCGTGATGAAGTTCTTCCAAAGCTCGACACCTTCCAGATTGATAAGGAATGTCAGCAGGCAATGTACGACATTGCAACAGAAATGGGACTTGAATCAAAGGCATTGTTCACAGCCCTTTACCAGGCACTTATTGCAAAAGAGCAGGGCCCACGTTTGGGAAGCTTCTTCCGCATTATTGGTAAAGAAAGACTCGAAAAGATTTTAAGCGTATATTAAGGAAACTCTATGGCAGATGCAAAAGAAACATGCCGCACAATAATCGCTGCGGCTTTGAATGAATTTATAAAAGAAAAAGACCCGTCGGCAGCTGTTGTTGACGCAGCCTCAATTGTTGTGCAGAATGCACCAAACCCAGAAATGGGAGACCTTGGTGCGCCAATGTTTGCTTTTGCAAAAGCTCTTCGCATGGCTCCTCCTCAGATTGCAGCAGGCGTTGTTGCAAAAATCACAGACAAATCTTTGGGCGAGTTTCTTGCAGTAGGTCCATACGTAAACGTAAAACTCGACAAGTCTGGTGCTGCTGCCCCAATCCTCAAGGCAATCAAAGCACAGGGCGACACATACGGCTCTTTCAACAGTAACGGCAAAAAGCCTTTAGATGGCCGCCGTGTAATGATAGAGTTCTCTTCTCCAAATACAAACAAGCCTCTTCACTTAGGCCACGTCCGCAACGACGCCCTTGGAGAATCAGTTAGCCGCATTCTTAAAGCAGCTGGTGCTGAAGTTTACAAGGTAGACCTCATCAATAACCGTGGTGTTCATATCTGTAAGTCTATGCTTGCATATAAATTATTCCACGAAGCAAACGGTGATACACCAGAAAAGCTTGGAATGAAAGGCGACCACTTCGTTGGCCAGTGCTATGTAGAGTTTGACAAATATCTCAAGGGAGAAAAAGATAAACCCGAAACAGCTCATCCGGAAGCCAATCAGATGGCAGAAGACATGCTCATTAAATGGGAAGCCGGAGACCCTGAAGTTCACAAGCTTTGGGAAATGATGAACGGCTGGACCTTTGACGGCATGATGGCTACTTACAAGAGAACCGGAATCAGTTTTGACAAATACTACTTTGAAAGCGAAACTTACCTCAAAGGAAAAGACGAGATCCTTAAGGGCCTGGACAAAGGAGTATTCTTCCGTGCTCCGGACGGCTCAGTTCGTATTGATGTAACAGATGTTGTAGGTAAGGGCAAAGACGAAGACAACCACGAAAAAGTACTCCTGCGCAAGGACGGAACATCAGTATATATCACACAGGATATTGGTACTGCAATCAGCCGCCACGACGACTGGGCATTCAATCAGCTTGTATACGTTGTAGCAAGCGAACAGAACTACCACTTCAAAATCCTCTTCCATATCTTAAAGAAGCTTGGCTTTGACTGGGCAGATAAGCTTTACCACTTGAGCTACGGTCTTGTAAATCTTCCAAGCGGACGTATGAAGAGCCGCGAAGGAACTGTAGTAGATGCAGACGACCTTGTAGACTCACTCCACGCCGACGCATTAGCCGCAATTAAAGAACGTGGCCGCGACGGTGAAGTAGGGGACGCAGACGAAGTTGCAGAAAAGGTTGCTCTTGGCGCTTTGCATTATTACATGCTCCAGGCAACACCAATTAAAGACATGCTCTTTAATCCGGAAGAATCACTTAGCTTTAATGGAAACACAGGTCCATATCTTCAGTACATGGGCGCACGTATAAATTCAATCTTAGGAAAAGCCGCAGACGCAGGTCTTGCACAGAACGACTCTGACGAAGCAGTAGCCCTTCTTACAAGCGAAGACGAATGGGCACTTATCCGCCTGCTTGGAGATTATCCAACAGTTATTGCAAAAGCTGCAGAAGGCCTAAACCCAAGCGAAGTTGCTGCCTACGTTTACGAAGTTGCAAAAGCCTTCAGCAAGTTCTATCAGAACTGTCCGATTGTAAACGCAGAAGATAAGACTCTGGCTGGTGCACGACTTTACCTTGCCGCTTGTACACTTCAGGTAATCAAAAACGCTATGAAGCTTGTGCTCGTGCCATATCTTGAGAAGATGTAATTTAACTAGTCTAAATCAGTTTTTTGGGCTTGTTGCGCTTCTTTTGCTTTTTTAAGTAAATATTCCTCTTTAAGCTTTTTCATCAACAGTCTGTATTGAATAATTGCTTTAACACAACAGATGGTTGAGCACACAAACCCAATAAAGCCTATTAAAAAGAAGATTGACCCAAGTCCTGGAACAGTAGAAAGAGTGAAAAAGATTGCAAGTGAAAGTACAATTGTAATAGCGAAATTGAAAATATCATTCTGAAGTTTTTCACTTCTTTTTAGAGCTTGTTCATTGCCTTCAAATAAATAATCATTTTTACCAGGTTTTGGACTGTCCTTTTTCATCTCTCACTCCTCAACGCTTTTGCTTATAACAACAAATTTACCATCTTTGAAGAAATTTGTATATGTAAATTTAACTTTTTGGGTGTATAATACTATAGAAAATTTTGATAGTTTTTTAGGGGAGTTTTACCGATAATAGAAGTAGAATAATTCCGTTATGAAGTTAAGAAGTAAATTTGTCTTAATAACTATCCTCTCTGTAATTCAGGTTGCCGCTCTTTCTATGCTTTCATTAAAGGGCTTTAAAAATATTCAGGTGGCCAAGGATTATCAGTTAGTTCAATCTCAAAGTCAAAAACAGCTTAGCGAAATTATAAATTATCTTAACTCAATGGAATATTGGGGCTTTAATACTCAGGTTGCATACGATGACTGGCAGGAGCTTCTTTCCGGGTTAGATGAAAACATACAAAATTATTTTGAAAATCCTATTATTAATACATTTACAGATGAATATCGTATTATGCTTGTTCAGGCAAAGCAGTATTATGCAGCTTTTTCCCGAGGGCTTGATAGTGTAGGAAATAAGCTTGCCCAAATGCAGAATATTGTTCTTGATACAGATCCTTCCATTGAAATTCGTTCTGCAGGTATTAGAGAAGCATATAAAGCCTTTCCAGATGACAGGGCTGTTTCAACTTTGATGGAACTTGCTCAAAGTGCCACAGATGATGTTCAGATGCTTCAAAGCTATTACACACTGCTTTCTGCAGAAGTAGATAAATCTTTTGAGATTATTGATGCAGATGTAGAAAAACAGGAGCATTTTACTATCGTTCTGATTTTGATAATTGCAATTATTTCTTGTATTTCAATTTCATTCCTTATTCTTTTTGTTACTACAAACGTTTCGCGCAGAATTATCCATGTTCAGGATATGACAAAAACTCTTGCCGACAAGGATTTTACAGGCAGCATAAGACCTCGCGGAAGTAATGAAATGGTATCTCTCATGCAGAATATCAATATTATGGTTGAGCAGATAAATGAATTCTTTACTGTTGTTAAGGTCACTGCTTCACGCGCAATTTCTTCGGGTTATACAATTAATGATGCAGCAAATAGTACTGCCGCCGCAACTGCCGCTATTGATGAAAATATCCAGAAAATCATGACTCAATTTGATCAGATGATTGGAACTGTAGGAAAAGCAGTTTCTGTTATTTCTGATATGAATATTCAGGTTGATACTCTTGTAAATAATAATGAGACTCAGGCTATTGCAATTGAAGAAAGCTCGAAGGCTGTAAATGAAGCTGCAGGAACTTTGGAGCATATTAAGAATATGGCAATAGAACGTTCCGGAATGGCTCAGGAAATGCATGAACTTATTTCTGCTGGTGATGAAAAGATTTCCAGTACAAATGAACTGCTTGGAATTATTTCGGCACAGCTTGATCAGGTAAAAGAAGTAATTGATATTATTGATAACGTTGCAGAACAGACAGACCTTCTTTCTATGAACGCCGCTATTGAATCGGCACACGCTGGTGAAGCTGGAAAAGGCTTTGCTGTTGTTGCCGAAGAAATCCGTAATCTTGCAGAAAGTACTTCCGAGAACGCTGCTACAATTGCCGATGTTATCAATGGAATTATTGAATCTGTAAAGAACGCAAACAATACAAGTAAAGAAGCTTCTGTTGCCTTTAAGAAAATCAGTACAAATGCAGATAACGTTGTTGCCGGACTTAAAGAAATTTCAACCGGCATAGAAAGTATTGATGCCCAGATGCAGCAGATTAAAGTTAAGAGTGAAGAAGAGTTTGCTGCGGCCGATAAAATCAGCGGTTATTGTAAAAATCTTGCAGAGCAGCAGAGAACAGTTTCTCATGATGTTGATGCAATGAATGATAAATTCTTTGAAGCTACCTCTGCAATTAAAAAGATTAAGAGTGGAACAACTGATATTGTTGAGCGAATGATGGGTGTTAGTGTAGCAAGTAAAGAAAGCTACAAGAACATGACAGAGCTTGAAAATATTCTTGAAGAATTTAAAACAAAAGAAGATGTTGCCGTAAAGAAGGCCGATGAAGAAAGCGTTATAGAAAATGCTGTTTCAAAGGAATTGCTTGAAGCGGCCGATGCATTTACACAGGCTCTTGATCCCGAAGCTCACGAAGAAGATCCTGTAGAATTTAATCTTGAAGAAGTAGAAGAATATAATCCCGAAGAATAGTGGTCCCTGAGCTTGTCGAAGGGCGGTCATTTTCTTATTACGACAAGTCCCAGTGTAACAATGTATGGTAATGCCAGCACCACAGAAGATGGAATTCCTGGAATAAAATTCTGTACATAAACTGCCGCAAAATCTACTGCACAGAAAATTAAAGAGTATAATGCAATGTGTGGCAGACGTCTTTTACCCATAAATACTGCCGCTAATGCAAGCCAGCCTTTTCCACTTGCAAGATTTGGTACAAAAGAAGAAATCCTTACAGCAAGAATACTTCCCGCAAAGCAAGCAAACAAAGCCGCAAGGCCCCAGGATGCTATTCTGTAGGTTGCAGGTGAAACTCCTCGTACAAGAAGAACATCTGCATTACTACCTGTAATTCTAAAATAGATTCCGCCCTTTGTTTTTTTAAGATAAAGAATTGCGGCTGTTATAAAAATTGTTGTGAGTATTACGGAAGTGATGTTGGTGGCGGCCAATGGAAATACAAAACTCTGTGTTGTGAGCACGCCTCTTGTTCCAAAATACAACCATGAAAAAAGTGAAGTAAATGAACCGAATAAAAGATTAATTGCAATTGCAGCAATAAAATAATTTGCATGAGTTTTTTCTACAATAAAGGCAAGTAGCAGACAGAGGGCCACGCATGTAACAGCGCAAAGGCCTGTTCCTAAAACTACTGAGCCTGTGGCTACAGTAAAGGCATATGTCAAAAATCCTGCAAACGAAATTAATCCGTCCATAAAAAGAGCAAGACAGCCTGTATATTCGCTAAAGAGGGCACCTGTTGCTGCGAGCAAAAGAGGACAGCAGAAACCTAAAAAGTTAAGCATTGTTAGTCCTCCTTTTGTGTGGTGAATATAAAACTGCAATCATAAAAAGAATTACAGCCTGGATGAGCATGTTTACATCAAAGTCTAAGTTAGAATATAAAGCATATCGTCCCGAGTATGTCATGAGCGCAGAAATTACGATAGAAACTGGAATAACAAGTACAGGCCTTGTTCTTGCAATCATCGCAACAGAAAGTGCGTTCCAGCCTAAGCCTGAATAAAAGCTTGTGTGGCAGGTAAAATAGATACCACAGATGGCTGCGGCTCCGGCTAAGGCATGCAGGGCTCCACAAACGCCTGCGGCTGTAAAGGTTATCTTGTTGCAGTTAAAGCCTGAATATAAAGAAAACTGCGGGCTTATGCCGTAGATTTCTGTTCGTTTTCCAAAGCGTGTTTTTGTAAAGAAAAGCTCAAGAAGAATGCAAAGGCCTACCGCAAAGAAAATGGAGCAGTTCAGGGGAGAAGGCCTTAAAATACTTGAAAATCTATATTGTGGCAGAATGTAAGGTGTTGCCAGTAAGTTTCCTGTTTTAGTTCTGAATGGGCCGGAAATGAATCCGTCAATTAATGGGATAATTGCAGAAGAAGTGATAAAAGTTGTTAATAAAAAATCAGCGTGTTTGAATTTGTAAAGGAACTCGCAGAATATAAGGACTAGTGCTCCCGCTATGGCACAAATTGTAAATGCAAAAGTGATTGCAAAAAACGAAGGCATTTTTACAGCCGCAAAAAGGTCCAGTAAAATTGCGCATAAAAATCCGCCAAGATAGATGAGGCCTTCGCCAGCAAGATTGATTCTTCCTATTTTTAGAGAAAAGGCGGCACCTGCACCCGCTATCATGTATATTGCCGAAACGCTTAGCATAAGTCCAAAGTAATACATTACATAGCCTCCAGCTGGCCGTTTGAAAGCCTGTATTTAATATTACTGTATTCAACAGGAAATGCTCCGTAAGAAAGAATAAGAATGTATGCGCCGTTTTGTGCTGCGTTATAAATCCTAAGGCAGATTTTTTTACAGGTTTCTACATCGAGTCCCTGCAAAGGATTACACAAAATCAAAAAATCAGGATTATTATAAAATTCGCGTTCGAGCATAAGCTTCTGGAGCATTCCGCCAGAAAGGCACGAGCATTTTTCAAAAGGTTCAATATTCACTCCGCTGTTTTTAATCATCTGAAGCGCAATATCAGGCTTTTGATTTTCTGGGATTTCGAGTGCAGCAGTAAGCATCTGTTCAATTGTAAGATTTGGATTTGAACCAATGAATTTTCTGTCTGTTGGAATAATGCCAAGTTTTTTGTCATTCAACCATTGTGGGCCCTGAGCCGGTCGAAGGGCCCTTATCCCAAGCAATTTCCTTTCAAGCTCATCAAGCCCGTCTTCTGCAAGTCCTTTTACAAGAGTAATTTTTCCTTTTTGAACACAAATGCCCATGATGTTAAAATCTTCTGAATCGCGGGCCTCCTGCTTCCGGTTATTTAATTCTTCTACAGAAAGCGTGTGCTCTAAAGGCTTGTAATCTTTAATAACTTTGCCGTCTTCAAGAAAATCGATTGTGTCGCAATACTTTTGGGCTTCATCATAATTATGCGTGATGATAATAATGTTCATTCCGTCTTTTGCAAGCGAACGCAGATTTTCAAATAAAAAAGTCCGCTGATCGTCATCAAGAAGGGCAGAGGGTTCGTCTAAAATTAAAAGCTCTGGAGATTTTATGAGAGCACTTGTGAGGGCTATAAAAAATCGGGTATCGGCGCCGTAGTCCTTTACAAAAGAATTAAGCTTTACATCGGGCAGCCATTTTTTTGCCTGTGGAAGGAGCCGTTCTTTTTGTTCTTTATTTAATCCTAAAAGAAGATTTTCTTTTACAGTAATGTAATCAGCAAGTAAAGGACGCTGATGAACATAACAGATTCCATGTTGAATTGCGTCCTTTGGTGAACGGAATTTAACGGACTTTCCATCTAAAAGAAGTTCTCCTTTATCTGGAGCAAGCTCGCCACAAATGATATTTGCAGTAGTAGATTTTCCGGCTCCGTTTTCGCCTAAAAGGGCATGAAGCTTTCCCTGTTCAAAACTTAAACAAAGATTTTGAAGTACAACCTTATGCGAAAATTTAAGCGAAATATCACGAAGCTCAAGATTCATTAATTTATTGTTTTTGCTCCACTCTTAATTGCATCTACAAGCTCTGCCATCTGATTTCTGATATTCTGTGGAACTGTAGAAATATAAAGCGGATCATCCTGAACAAAGTCAACAAAACCATCTTTTACACCAAGCATTTTTGCAGTGCCCCATTCTGTTTTTCCGTTCAGGAAATTTGTTGTCATAATTGCAGAAAGTTCCTGTTGCTTCATAACTGTACTTGAGATAATGTTTCCAGGAGCCTTGTCAAAGCCGTTGTTATCAAACCAGGTGATATAAAACTTGTTGTTTACAGCTGATGTAATAACGCCCTGAGATGCGCCTCCGCAAATTGGAAGAATTACATCAATGCCTTCGCCATAAAGGATATCAGCAAGCATGGCGCCTTTGTTTGCATCATACCAGTTTCCAACAATTCTAAAGGCAACGGTAGAAGAAGCATTTGCATCCTTTGCGCCTTTTTCAAAATATGGATAAATGATGTTGTTCATTACTGGATATTCCTGAGCAGCAATAAGTCCAAGCTTGTTTGTCTTTGACATAAGGCCACCGATGTAACCTGTAAGATATGCCTGTTCATACTGATTATAGCAAACTGTAGCGATGTTTTTGTTCCCACTGCATTCTGCATCCATGAGGATGAACTTCTGTTCAGGGAACTGTTCAATGATAGGAGTAACAATTTCTGGTAGAGAAGGGTTAGAAGAAATAATTACATCATATTTCTGCTCTGCAGCAAGTGCTGTAATTTTAGCAGGCCATTCAGACTGATTTGTTCCAGCTTCAAGAACATAAAGCTTTGCGCTCTGTTCCAAGGTTTTTCCTTCGTTCCAGGTGTCTACTGCCTGTGTTACGCCATCACGAAGCATTGCGTAGGTTGGGCTGTCGGCACAAATGCCGGGGATGAAAACGGCGATGGAAAGTTGCTTTGGGGCAACAGCCTTACATCCAAACGAAAGAATTGAAAGAAATAGTGATATTATAAATATTGATTTTTTCATAGTAGCAATATAATAGTTTTATATAAAACTATTGTCAAGGGAAAATAAGAAAAATATTTTACGGGTCTGCATATGGAAAAAAATGGCTCCCAGCTGAGTGGCATAGCCAAAACCGGCGGTTCACCGCCTACGCGCTGAATTGCCTTGGAATTATATACGTTGCCGCTCTCGCGGCAGCAATTCAGAGCGTTTTTGTCTCTGGCATCCGGCTTCCGCCATTTTTTTTACAGATGTATGCATTAAAGGATATTTTTTTTGATTTTATTTTGAGAATAATAAAACTGTTATTTAATTATTAAAAAAAAAATATTTATTTTATCTAAAATTACTTTCAATTCTTTCGAGAAAAGCCTGGAATTGGGCAATCTCGGAAGGGGAGAAGTTTTTGTAGAAGGTGGAAACTAGTTCTTGGGAAAGTTGGGTCATTAGGGTGTTGTATTCGGTGCCTTTGGGGGTTAATGCGAGAATTTTATTTCGGCGGTCGGTAGGAGAAGGAGTCGTTGTTACCAGGCCCTCCTGTTCGAGTTTTCGCACTAACACGGTCGTTGTGGATTTGTCGCGGTTGATTTTGGTGGCAAGCTCTTTCATTGTGATTTCTTTGTTTACACTCAGCTGGAAAAGGATGTTTCCGTGGGATGAGGAAAAATCTTCAAAGCCATTTTGGGCTAGCCGTTTTTTTAGGAAATCGGCGGTAAGTGAGTGAATGTGCGAAACCTGCGAAATACTCAAGTTTGCCATATAGGTTTAATCTTCCTTCCAAGGGAAAATGAAAGAACGGAACTTTCTAGGACCAAGGGCTTCGCGGTCTTCGTAGATCAGTTCTTCCCATGGAATCTGGCGGCGTTCTTTTGGAGTTTTTAGTTCTGGATGATCTTCAAGATAATCATATTTGTACATGCGCAGGCGGAAAGCGTTGTGCTTTGAAATTGAAATGCCTGCAATAGAAGGGAAAAATCCAATTGGCAAAATAGAAAGGGCCAGCAGTAAAAGATTATAAAGTCCCATTATGATTGAAAAGCCTGTGTTGTCCATAGAAATTATAAAGCACTTTTTAAGGCACTTAAAAAACTTGTTGTGGAATGTGCTTCGAATTGGTACAAACCACTGAAGAGAAAGTGCAATAAAAATATCAATCCAAAAGAGAAGGGCGCCTACAAAAAGGCTCACAAGTGACTGCTGCTGGATAATGTAAAAATTCAGGCTGTATGCCGAAACAAAAACAATCACAATTATAAGAATTGAAAAAAGAAGTGCGTCTAAAAGTACACCTGGAATTCTTTTGAAAAAATCATAAAAGTGAATGCCTTCAAAATTAGCAATTTTCTGAGAAAGCTCGCCGTATGCAAAATCAAAAATATTAAAAATGAAAATACCTAAAAAGAGAATGCCTGTCTGAATAAGATAAAAGGCCATGTCTGTAGTATTATCGCTAAGTCTGTTTGTTACAAAGGAACTTAAAAGAATAACACCAACCATGCTTACAAGAAAAAGCACATTAGTTACAACAACAGAGAACAGGTTATCCCACCCGTCACAAAAATTTTTCTTAAATAAAAATCCGTACATAGTTTAAATTTAACTATAAATAAGATTTGTGTCAAATAAAAAAACGTCATCACCACGGGGGTAATGACGTTTTATATGAGATTGTCGGGTCAAGCCCGACAATGACAAAAATTACTTTGTAAACAACAAAGTCTTTGCATCAAGGTTAGCTTTTCCATCACCATTCTTGAGAATTGTGAGAGAAAGAGCGTTTCCGCTTGCTGCAAGGTGACCTACTGTTGTAAAGTCTGAAAGCTTATCTGCATCAAGTGTTCCCTTGAGATCTGCAGCTTCATTTGTATAGCTGAACCATGCAGTCATTTTTTCTGCCTTTACAAAAGTTGCAAAGCAGTCAAGGTCGGCTTTAGATGTTTTTGAAAGATCAAGACCATCAACTACAACACAACCAAGAGCGATACCGCCAACTTTAAGAGCGTTGAGTGTATTTACAACCTTTGGAAGTGTGAAGGTTTCCTGATTGAAGTTCAAGATTGTTCTGTTGCGAACAATTTCTTCGCTAACTTCATCAAGATTGAAGTTCTTTTTCTTAGCAACTTCGGCCATTACGCTTGAGTACCAGGCAATAACGTTAGAAGACTGCTGATCAAAAGAAACGTGAACAAGAGCCTTATCGTTCAAAAGAGCGTCAATTCCAAACTGAACAAGAATAGAAGTTTTTCCAAGACCCTTTTTTGCAGTAATAAGACCCATTTCTCCGTCTTTAAGACCTGCAGAAGTTGCATTGTCAAAGTAGCGTACAGGACTGTGAGCGATTAAATCTTTCTTTTCCATGGACTTACTCCTTATTTCTTAGCAGCGGCAGCCTTTGCACGCTCTTCCTTGTATTTAGCCTGAAGTTCTTCAGAAACATTGTTTGGAACTTTACCATATTTTTCAAATTCCATTGTGAATTCACCCTTACCCTGAGTAGAAGAACGGAGGATAGTTGAGAATCCGAACATTTCTGAAAGTGGAACTTCTGCGTTTACAGTAGAAGTATTGTTTTCATCAGTTGAGTCTACGATTACACCACGGCGCTGGTTGATAAGACCGAACAAGTTACCCTGGAATTCTGTTGGTGCAGTCATCTGTACCTTCATGATTGGTTCAAGAATAACCGGCTTAGCCTTTGCATAACCTTCACGGAAAGCTCCGATAGCAGCCTGCTGGAATGCGTTATCGTTAGAGTCTACAGGGTGTGACTGACCATCATTGATTGTAATCTTTACACCAACGATTGGAGCACCAATCAAAGAACCTTCCTGAACAGCCTTGCGGAAGCCCTTATCACAAGAAGGGATGAATTCGTTAGGAATAGCACCACCCTTGATTGCGTCTACGAACTCGTAGTCTTTTTCTGTATCAGGTTCCATGAAACCGGCAACACGACCGTACTGACCAGAACCACCAGTCTGTTTCTTATGTGTATAGTTGAAGTCACCCTGAGTTGTGATAGATTCGCGGTAAGCTACCTGAGGAGCACCTGTTACTACTTCACAGTTATATTCACGCTTCATACGTTCAACGTATACAGCAAGGTGAAGCTCACCCATACCCTTAATGATTGTTTCACCAGATTCTGGATCTGTATATGTCTGGAATGTTGGATCTTCTTTAGTAAAGCGGTTAAGAGCCTTACCCATCTGCATTTCTGCCTGCTTATCCTTTGGAGTGATAGAGAGAGAAATTACAGGCTCTGGAACGTACATAGAAGCCATTGAGTAGTTGATACCACCGTTTACGAAAGTATCACCAGAAGCACAGTCAACACCAAAGAGTGCTACGATATCACCTGCACATCCTTCTGTAATATCTTCCATCTGAGCAGAGTTCATACGTACAAGACGTCCAACCTTAAAGCGTTTCTTAGAACGAGTGTTGTAAAGTTCTTCACCCTTCTTAATTTTTCCCTGATATACACGAGTATATGTAAGCTGGCCATACTGACCATCATCAAGTTTGAATGCAAGAGCAACAGTTGGCTTTGTATCAACAGATTCAAGAGTGATTTCCTGTTCGTTGTTATCAAGATCATAAGCAGTGTTAACAACTTCTGTTGGATTAGGAAGGTAGCGTACAACTGCATCGAGAAGTGGCTGGATACCTTTGTTTACGTGAGCAGAACCACAGAATACACCTACAAACTGTTCTGCCAAAGTACCCTTACGGATAGCAGCAATTACTTTTTCTTCTGCAACACCGTCGTAACCATTTTCCATGATTTCTTCCATCAAAGAATCATCGAACATAGAAGCAGCATCCAAAAGCTCTTCACGATATTTGTCTGCATCTGCTTTCATAGCAGCTGGGATTTCTGCAACACGAACATCCTCACCGTTTGGTCCGTCAAAGTAGATTGCCTTCATACCAACAAGGTCAACTACACCTTCGAGTTTGTCTTCAAGACCAATTGGAAGTTCCATCATGTAAGCATTCAAACCAAGCTTTTCGCGAAGCTGCATGCGAACACGAATAGGATTTGCACCCTGGCGGTCACACTTGTTTACAAATGCAACGCGTGGTACATGATAGCGTTTAAGCTGGCGGTCTACAGTAATTGACTGAGACTGAACACCTGCTACGGCACACAAAATCATAATAGCACCGTCGAGTACGCGGAGAGAGCGTTCAACTTCTACAGTAAAGTCTACGTGTCCCGGTGTGTCGATAAGGTTGATAGTGTAGTCTTTCCACTGTACCTGAGTAGCAGCAGACTGGATTGTAATACCACGTTCACGTTCCAGTTCCATGTTATCCATTACAGCACCAACACCGTCCTTACCACGAACTTCGTGAATAGCATGAATCTTGTTACAGTAGAACAAGATACGTTCTGATGTTGTTGTCTTTCCAGAGTCAATGTGGGCACTGATACCGATATTTCTTACTTTTGAAATATCCCAAGCCATATTAATACCTCTTTAA
>JBGVAV010000071.1:0-9441 GCA_045224915.1 Treponema sp. | reverse complement strand
GGTGGAGACAACATGATGGGTGCTGTTGGAACAGGTACTGTTGCCGACGGATTCCTTACAATGTCTATGGGTACTAGTGGTACTCTTTACGGCTACTCTGATAAACCAATTGCCGACCCTGCAAACGGACTTTCGGGCTTCTGTTCTTCTACAGGCGGATGGCTCCCACTTCTTTGTACAATGAACTGTACAGTTGCTACAGAATTTGTTCGCGGTCTTTTTGACCTTGATGTTAAAGCTTTGGACGGAGAAGCTGCTAAGGCTCCTTGCGGTTCAGAAGGTGTTATTGTTGTTCCTTTCTTCAATGGTGAACGTACACCAAACCTTCCAAACGGACGTGCAAGCATTACAGGCATGACAAGTGCTAATACAAACCGTGCTAACATTGCCCGCGCTTCGCTTGAATCTGCTGTATTTGCTATGCGTGGTGGTCTTGATGCATTCCGCAAGCTTGGATTCAAACCTCGCGAAATTCGTTTAATTGGTGGTGGTTCTAAGTCTCCTTTGTGGCGCCAGATTGCTGCAGATATTATGAATCTTCCAATCCGCGTTCCTGCTTTGGACGAAGCAGCTGCTCTTGGTGGTGCTGTTCAGGCTTTGTGGTGTCTTAAGAACATGACAGGAAAGTGTGACATTGCCCAGCTTTGTGCAGAGCACATCACTCTTGATACATCAAAGAGTGCAGACCCAATTCCAGAAAATGTTGCAGCTTATGATAAAGCTTATGCAGAGTACACAAAAGTTGTTGATACTTTGAGTCCGTTGTATAAGTAATGATATATTGTTAGAGAAGGGGGTGCACTTCAAAAAAGTGCACCCTTTTTTATTTTAAAAGTGATTATTCCTTAAACAAATCAGTTACATGAAATTGGGATAGATCTTTAATAACCTCGGCAGCAATCATAAGGCCTGCGGTAGAAGGAACAAAGGCGTTGCTTCCCGGGGTTTGTTTTTTTGGAGCGCCTTTTCGTTGAGCCCCAGGTGTGTCTTCAAAATTGTCATCAGGATTTTCTTGCGGAGGAATAACCTTTTCTGTTGAGAACACAACCTTAAGACGTTTAATGCCTCTCTTTTTTAATTCGTTTCGCATAACACGGGCAAGCGGGCAAACAGAAGTTCTTGTAATATCTGCAACCTTGAGCTTTGTTGGATCAACCTTGTTGCCGGCACCCATGCTGCTTATAACTGGTTTTTTGAGAGTCTTTGCACGGTTGATAATTTCAAGCTTACCTGTAACAGTATCGATGCAGTCTACAATATAATCATACTGCGAAAAATCAAACTGGTCGGCTGTGTCTGGCATAAAGAATGTTTTCCATTTTGTAACTTTGCAGTCAGGATTAATATCGTGAATACGTTCTTCGGCAACATCAACTTTATCTTTTCCGATTGTTGAATGAAGAGCATAAAGCTGACGGTTCAAATTTGAAAGACAGATTTTATCGTCGTCAACAATATCAATTGCGCCAAGGCCTGAACGAACGAGTGCTTCTACAACGTAACTGCCAACGCCACCAATACCAAATACAATTACACGGGCCTTGTAGAGCTTTTCCATATTTTCTTTTCCGAATGTAAGTTGTGTTCGTGCAAATTGATCTGTCATTTTTTTCCTCAGTTTATATTAGCAGATTTACAGAACTGTTCAAACCGTTTGATTGTGGCGGCCATGGCTGATTCTATTTTCTTTGTGATTTTGATATCCGGCTCGTACCAGATGTTTTTGATTTGCAGCTGTTTTGATTTTTTATCGTAAACAGGCTCGATGCGGCCAATGAGATTTTCATCGTAAAGAATTGGAAGCACGTAGTAGCCGTATTTGCGCTGGGCAGCAGGCGTGTAGATTTCCCACTTGTAGTCAAAGTTCCAGATTGCTTTGATGAGGTTGCGGTCCCACATCATGTTGTCTAAGGCGGCGATGAATTCACAGCGGGAAGGGGAGGCCTCTTCATTTATAATCTTTGCGATTTTTGTGTCTTTGGACAGACAGTATAATGTGTGGTTAATTCCTTCTACGTGAACAGGAGTTATGCGGCCTTCTTGGAGCAGGGAGTCAAAAATCTTATTGCGTGTATCAGACTTCAGGTCGCCAATTCCAAGCCAGGCATCAGACGGGCGGTTCCAGAGTAAGCCAGGCGAACCTATTCGTTCCAGCACGCGCCACTTTTTGTGGTCAAAATTATCAGGGTACGGGTCTGCTGCTTTAAGGATTTTCTCTGGCAGGCAGCGCTCAATGAAATCGTAATATTTTATTCCCTTGTTTTTATGATGAATTGCAAGCTCACCGCGAAAGTACATGTGCTCAAGGGCAGCACGCGAAAGCTTAGTTGTTGTCCAATACCAGTCAACTTTCTCGGACATTTCAAGGTCAGCAGAACATACGGCGCCTCGTTCTTTTATGATGGCTTTTATTTTGTCGCAGGCCTGCTGGATTTCTTCAAAGCTGCGTTCGTGCTCAAGATGCCAGTTTCTGTCGCGCTTAAAGTTTGGCCAGTTTTCAACAGGAATGATGGAAAGATTTTTGTCCCAGTTATCAAGGAGCTTTCGGTCTTCGTACAAAAGTTCGTACAGCATCTGTTTGGTAAAGCCGGCAACTCTGGACTGCAGTACAAGCTCCGCATTTCTACCACAGACATCAATCGGGTCAAACTGAATGCAGCCTGCCTGCCGCACAAAGTCTAGTACACCCTTCTTGCCGGAAAAACGGTGGTCGCCGAGCAGGCCCTGCTTGTAGAGAATGAAACGTTTTGCTTGGTTCAAAGTAAGATTCAGTTCTTTCATTTTTCAGGCTTCTTTGCAAGGTATAAAATATATGTGTCGTTAAAAACAATTTTGTCGCCGGCGTTTATAACTGCGTCGTGGAGACCCTGGAAAAATTTTGTTTTGTAAGGCTCGGGAATTACCAGGTGGTCGCAATGAGTACCACTAAAGGCAACGTATTCGTCGGCAGTCATCTGACGCTGGCCGTAAAAATCGCGGCGTTCAAAATTAATGTAGCCGTAGGAAGTGGCGTTGTCGTAATGAAATTTGCCGTGGGTATAAGGAGTCTCCGGCTTAAAATATTCGTCATAAATTTTCTGGATATTCTGATAAAGCTCTTCGTTTGGAGTTTTGTAATCAGTAACTGTCAGGAGCATTGCAAGAGTTCCGCCGGGCGCAAGAAGTTCAAAGGTTTTTGAAAAAGCAATATCTTCGGGAATCCACTGAATTGTAGCAGCAGAATAAATCATATCAAATTTCTGGCTGCCAAAATCGTGAGTAATAAAATCATCATTTACAATATTGAAATTCGGATAATGCGAAAACTTTTTTTTCATCATTTGAAAAAGATTTTCACCAAGCTCGATTGCATTGTAATTACAGCCGGTTTTGAGAATTGGTTCTGTTGCCTGTCCTGTACCCGGTCCAAGCTCAAGGACATTTTTTCCTTTTCCAATTTGTGCATATTCAATCAGGCTGTCAAAAAGCTCATGGCTGTAGCGGGGCCTGTACTTATCAAACTGATCCGGGATTGTGTCAAAAATTTTTCTGAAGTCCATTTTGCTTTCCTTACAATTTATACTGCATAAAGTTTCCATTATGAACAAAGCCATATGCGGTATACAGCTTTACTCCCATATCAGAGGCGGTAATCTGAACTGCACCGCAACCATAGGCACGAGCTTCTTCTACTACGCGGTGAAGTAACTCTTTTGCAATTCCCATTCTGCGGTAGTCGGGATTTGTGAACATGCTGGAAAGAAGGCCTATTTTTCCTGAAGGGCATCCAAAGTAAGGTGGCTTTTCTACAAATGACATGCCGCTTGTACCGATTATTTTTTCGCCGTCCAGTGCCAGCCAGGAAACAAAAGTTCCGTCGGCAAGATGGCGGTGGTAATAATCTTTAAGAGCCGGAACAAGGTCAAAGTCTTCTGTGGCACCTTCTTCACGCAGCTGGGTTATGCGCATCTGGATAAAAGTGTCAAGGTCGCCCTCCATCAGTTTTCTGTATATTATTCCGTTTGCATTCATTTCCTATTCCCTTTTTACTCCGTCAAAAGCTCTGCGACATAGTATAATACGGCGCTTTCGTTTTCCTGCCAGATACGGAGACTGCGGTTTACGGCACAAACAAGATAACCTGAAATTGTTTCGGCTTTTCGGATTCTGACTATCATAGCAGTTTCAAAACCAACAGCCGCTTCCATGTCTGTCTTTAACTGATGAATGTAAGTATAGAGACCCCGTTGTGCAATTTTTGTAACTTCAAGATCCTGGTGTTCTTTAGCCTGATAAATGTTAAAGCAGTTGCGTCCTTTGTTCTTGCCAAAATAAAGCATTTTATCTATGAGCGAAAATAAATCTGCATAATTGTCGGCATCTTCGGGGAAGCTTGCGGCTCCTGCTGTTCCTGTTATAAAAGAACCGCCGTTTCCAAAATCCATTGTAAAACGAAGCGCCAGAGAATTTGTATAGAGCTTTTCAAAAAAAGAGTTTTTATCATCTGTTTTGATATGCTCCAGATCTATCATTAAAAACTCGTCTCCGCCAAATCTTCCGACAATTCCAAAGCCATCAACAAATTCGGCAAGTCGTTTTGATACAGTTGTTAAAACCTTATCACCTGATGTGTGACCAAGACTATCATTAATAAACTTAAAGTTATCAAGATCAATCATTGTAAAGGTAAATGGACGATGTTCTGCAATGAGCGAGCGTACATATCTTACAGAATAAGCACGGGAAATAACACCGGTAAGCGGATCAAGCATTTCGTTAAGGCTTACTTCATCCATCAGTCTATCAAAGAAGCTGTATTTTCTGAGCTTGTCGATTGTATAAATTGTCTGAAAATGATCAAGTCCGTTTTTCCGTCGCAGCACATCGGTAATATCAACAAAGCTTCCTACAAGACCGATGATTTCTCCGTCTTTGTACAAGGGATGTTTGGAAGCAACAATGTCGCGCTCCTCTCCACGGATAAAGCATTTGCCCTGAACCTTATAAGTGCTTTTGCCCGCAAGAACTGCAAGCTCATCCTGTTTGAAGGGCTCCGGATCTGAGTGCCAGCCCATGTCCTCGTCATTTTTGCCGATCAGAACATCTGCAGACTTAAAGCCATAAAAATCGAGAAAGGCCTGATTTACACCAACAAAGCGTCTGTCCTTGTCTTTCCAAAAGACACAATCTTGAGCCGTATTGATGATGCTGTTAAACAAATCAACAGTCATTTCCATAAAAATAGTTTATAGTAGTTTTTTAAATTTCTCAACTATTGATTTCTTCACCGCTTCTTTGTTTTAGTTGACTGTGCCTTTATCTTCTTTCATGAACTTTAGAATGATAAGAAAGATAACCAGCAGAACCGGGAAGATTCCGCCGAAGAAAAGTCCCTGCTGCAGGTTGTCGCCGGCTTTCTGGGAAATCATTCCAACCAGGCTTGGACCGATTGAACCGCCAAGGTCTCCTGCCATTGCAAGCAACGCAAACATTGCAGTTCCGCCGGTCGGGATTTTTTTGGAAGAAATGCTTAAAGTACCCGGCCACATAATGCCTACAGAAAAACCGCAAAGTACACAACCAGCCAGTGCGACCACAGCGTTGTGCGACAAAGATGCCATTATATAACAGACAAGACATAGCACGCCTGAGCCAATCATGAATTTTGTAAGCTCCACCTTTTCACCAAACTTGCCGTAGAACACACGGCAGATTCCCATTGTGACTGCAAAAAGACAAGGGCCCGCAAGATCACAGACTGTTTTAGAAAGCCCAAGACCTGACTCTACAAAGGCCGAAGCCCACTGCGCCATGGAAAGCTCGCTTGCCCCGGAACAAACCATAAGCACAACAGCCACCCAGAAAAGCGGAGACTTAAACAGCTGCAGGATTGTCATGCCCTTACCGGAATCTACAAGCTTTTCAATAGGACAGGTTGCAAAATTATAAACGTTATAAAGCGGAATGATTGCCCAGAAGCAGGCAACGTATTTCCAGTTATCAATTCCAAAGGTTGTAAAGAGTACGCTTGAAATTATTGTAACGCCAAGCCAGCCCCAGCAATAAAAGCTGTGAAGAAGACTCATGGTTTTTTCTTTGTTTTCAAAAGGACAGGCTTCTACAATCGGAGAGCAGAGAACTTCTATAAGGCCGCTGCCAATTGCATATAACACAACACTTATCATGATGCCCGCAAAAGCAGACGGCAAAAGCTCCGGGAGAAAAGCCAGGGCAATAAGTCCGACTGCAGAAAAAATCTCGGAGGTTACAATACTTATGCGGTAACCTATTTTATCTACAAAGCGGGCGCAGAAAATGTCTACAACAAGCTGCGTAAAAAAGAAAGCTGTTGGAATAAGCGCAATAAGTCCAAGCGGAATCTGATAGTCCTTGTGAAGCTTTAAGAAAATCAAAGGCGCAAAGTTTGCCGCAATTGCCTGAGTTATAAAACCCAGGTAACAGGCGCGTAAAGTTTTTTTGTAGTTTGGCTTTGGTAAAGGCATTTATCTATTCATTATTTAGGTGGCTCTAAGTATACAAACTCGTATTCCAAAGGATTTACATAACCTAAACGCTGGGCAAGACGGTCGGATTCTATGTTCTTTTTGTCGCAGGCCCAGATTGGTTTTATTCCCTGTTTTTCTAGCTCCTGAATTGTCCTGAGGCAGAGTGCATAGGCAAAGCCTCGGTTACGGTATTCTTCAAAGGTGTAAATGCCCATTTCTGCGTATCCACCTGATATAAAGGCGCCTTCACTTTCGGCACAAACAACACCATTGTCTACAGCATAAAAACCCCAGGCTTGTTTAAAGAATTCTTCAATTGAGCCGTAATTCTGAACGTGCCATTCTTTATAACCTTCAGGTACTGTGGCGTAGAATTCTTTTGTATAAGGCATTTGATAAATATCTACCTTGCAGGGTTCCTTCTGTTCTTTTTTTCTTTCTATGTATTCAAGGCGTGAAAATGGTCTTGAAATATCTTTAAGTGGATAGTTCCCTTTGCGCTCCGGAACCCAGATTACCTGCATCCAGGTTGTTTTTACCAGTTCGCCTAAAACTTCTTCAATCCAGGGGAGGTCGGCGTCGTCAGTAACATAGGTCCAGCTCATCTCGAGCCTGCAGATTGCTTTTGTCGGGGCGTTTACATCATCAACATAAGCTTTGCCCGGCATTTTTCCTTCAAAATAACAACTGAGTGCAGACCAGTTTGGCTGATGTTTTTTGTAAAGCGGTTTGATTAAATCTTTTTTTTCTTCGGGTAATTGAGTGAACATGGGGCCTCCTGTAATGGCATTTTTTACCAGATAATATTAAGTCTATAGGAAACGGCACATTCGCTCTTCAGCCGTGTAACCTTATAGCCTTTTCCTTCAAAGTATTTAATTACTTCATCAAGATAGTATTTTTTGTCGTAGGTATAATGATTATAAGAATTCTCACCAAGATGTTTTTTTACTTCTATACCCCTGCAAATCTGTTCAATCTGATCTTTAGTTTCCTGAAGCGTCTTATCAAACTGTTTTTCGTGAATTGTACTATTTCTTTTTTCCTGTATGCTGTTCAATGGTAACTCCCTTAACTTTTTTGTTATATAAATATTATATGGGGTAATTTTATATTTGTAAATTGAAGAGTTATTTATTCATTATTTATTTTTTTACCTTTCCGCTTCTTTGCAATTTTGTAGTATTCGCTTAAGATAATTTTCAAACTCTTTGATTTCGCTCTTCGTAAATCCTTTGTAAAATAGTGCGTTCTGCTGATCAGAGACTTCTGGGATTTTTGATTTGAAAATTTCGTCTTTTCCGGTTCTGCAAATCAATATGGAACGTTTGTCATCAGGACTTGGGATTCGCTTTACATAGCCATCACGTTCAAGACGATCTATAATTCCGGTGAGAGTTGCTTTATCCAGACTTGTTTTTTCAACAAGTTTTTTGATTGGGATTTTATCTTCGTTCCACAAAGCAAAAATGACTCGTCCCCGCGCACCTGCTAAATCTTCCAAACCATTTTGGCTTAGAACATCATACCAGACGCGCTGACTAATCTGATGCACCTGAGAAATTAGAGTTCCGCCTTCTGTCCGCCCATTCTTCATAGAAATTTTTATTCTTCCTTGACAACCTTTACCGGCTCTCCAAAATTATGAACTCTGCCGTTTCCCCAGCAGTGGAGATATTTTGTTGTAAACTTGAGCACTGTGTAATCCGGATCTGTCGGACCCTTGTGATAATAAATAAACCAGCCGGTCTGCCAGAAATCTTCTTTTACAGCCTGATCCGTAACTTCTTCAATTGTACCGATCGCAGAAACTCCCTTGAACTTTTTTGGAAGAACAAAATACAGGCAAACTTTGTTGTTTTCACGAATCTGTCGAATCTTTCGTGAAGAAGTGTTTGTTGTAAAATAAATTGTAAGGGTTTCGCCGTCCACCGAAATTGCTTTGTCCTTAAGCTTTGGATATTGCTTAGAATTTGCAAGATTAAGCAGTGCGCGGATTTCAGGGAAGCCCTCTGTTTCATCTTTTCCAAAGGTTGCAATTTGAGCACTTTCTGCAGTCTGAATTACTTTAACCACGTCTTTAATATTCATACCATCACTCCTGATAATTAGTTTGTATACAAACTATATTACAGAAAGGTTGTTTTTGCAAGTCTTTTTTTTATCCATATTCCAGTGTATTCTGTGATGATTTTAAGTTTTCTTTGAATTATATCGTTCCGCATTGAATCACCAAAAAAACCGCCCATGATTCTTGCGGCTTCTTCGTGGCTGGAGAATTTATAATCAGTTTGAATTATGTGTTCTTTAAAACCGTTGTCTGTAAGTGCATGATAAAACTGTGCAAGCTTTTCTCCGGGGGGATTTGGAGAGTCAACATTAGTTCCCAGCGTTTCAATAAAAATAACTGTATCTGCTCTTTTTGTTGTTTCATCAATGAGCATTTGAATTGTTTGATTTCTGTTTTCATCATCCAGGACTACTAGATGTCCAAAGCTCCAGCCTTCGATTATTATGTCATATTTATTTTCAAGAGAGCTTATCTGTTTGTTGTCACTAACAGCATACTCAATTTTATCCGCCCATTCAGACAGATTTTGTTTTGCCTTATCAATCATGTGTTGTGCATTATCGTATGCAAAAACTTTTTGAACTTTATCTATGTAAGTCTTGGTAACTCTGCCCGTACCTATTCCAAACTCGCCGACAATTTTATTTTCCCATTGAATGTTGGCATTAAGAAACTTATAAAGATTGTTTTCATAATCTTCGTGATTTACTAATTCGTCGTAAAGGTTTGAGTAGTTTTGATAAACTTTAAACATATCAGACATTTTTAATTCCTTTGCGTTCCAGTGAGATTTCTTTATCTCCATTTTTCCATAATCTTCAGGCCTTCATCAATATCATCGCCGAGAACTTCCTGGATTTTTTCAAACTTCTTTTTGGAATGCAT
>JBGVAV010000070.1:0-18959 GCA_045224915.1 Treponema sp. | reverse complement strand
TAGCGGCTCCAGTAAGCCCAGTTTTCTTCCAGAGTTTTGTAAGGATAAAAGCCACCGGAATACATATCATTAAAGCCGTACTTCTTTTCAAAATCAGCAAAATATTTTTGGAAACGAGGCCCGCTGTAGGTAAAACCTGCAGAAGTAGAAAGTCCCGCTCCAGCACCGATGAGAACTGCATCTGCCTCTTGTAAAAGCGTTTTTATATCATTCATCCTTTAAGTCCTCTTAACCACGCTTTAATTATAGCAGAAATTTTTGCATAGGGCACTGTAATTAGTTTTATTTCATGATAAAATAAAACTTCAAAAGGGATCATTATGGCAAGCATTTTAATAAAAGACACAACCCGCGAGCAGCGTGAACAGATTGTACGCGAATCACTGGGCGACGAATACGATGTTGGCTGCGGCTACGAATCTACAGGAATAAATTATCAGCTTTATATCGACGGCATCAAAGAACTTCGAGAACTGAACATGGAAGCAAACTGCGGTTTTGAAGTTGCTCATCCGGAAGAAAGAAAATCCGGGTGCGGTATGGCATAAAAAACCAAAATCTTGAAGTTGAATATGAAACTCAAAGGCTTTTATTCATCCTTGTTCACAATTGCAATTCCAATTTCTCTTCAGGCGCTTTTGCAGAACTTTGTAAATATGCTCGATACAGTTATGATCGGGCGGCTTGGTAGTGTTGAGATTGCTGCTGTTGGACTTGGAAATCAAATATTTTTTATCCTCAATATGATTCTTTTTGGAATCACTTCTGGCGGAGGTGTTTTTATTGCGCAGTTCTGGGGCAAAAAGGATATCCGCGGAATCAGAAAGTCTTTAGGTTTGATGACTTTGATTGCCGCTTTTTCTGCTGTGGTTTTCACGATTCTCGGACTTTTTATTCCTCATCAGCTTATAAGAATTTATTCTCCGGATCCTGAGGTTGTACGTGTGGGTGGGGAATATCTTCGCCTGGCCTGTTTGAGTTATATTCCTACCGCAATAAGTTTTTCTATTACACTTGCCCTGCGAAGTACTGAAAGGGTAAAGCTGCCGCTTGTTTGTACATCAGTTTCGCTTTTGACAAATGCCGGTGCAAATTATCTTTTGATTTTTGTTGCAGGACTTGGAGTAAAGGGAGCCGCCATTGCAACAGTCTTTTCGCGCCTTGTAGAACTTGTAATTCTTTTGGCCTGGTCTTATTCTCACGGTTATGAAATCTGCGGAAGACTTCGCGAACTGCTTGGCTTTGACTGGACTTTTGTTTTTAAATATTTGAAGATTGCCTTCCCGGTTATTGTCAACGAAACTTTCTGGGGCCTTGGAACTTCTGTTTATAACGGAATCTATGCTCATGCGGGAACTGATTCCTTTACCGCCTATAGCATCACCGGAACCATCAGCCAGCTAACCTGGGTATTCTGTATGGGCTTTGGAAACGGCATTGGAGTTTTGATTGGAAAACGTATCGGCGAAAAGAAGCTGGATGAAGCAAAAGGATATGCCCTGCGTTCCATGTGGTTTATGCCTTTAGTGGGAGCGGTGGTCGGAGTTCTGCTGCTGCCGCTTTCTAAACTCCTCCCCTTCCTCTTTAACGTTGAGCCGGAAATCATTAAGATGGCAACTCAGATTCTTATGATTTTGATTCTGCTGTATCCGTTTAATTCCTTTTGTATGGACTGGATTGTCGGTGTGTGCAGGGCCGGCGGAGATACAGTTTTTTCTGCAGCAGGCGAACTGATTGTTTTGTGGGGAGTTGCAATTCCTCTTGGATACGTTGCAGCCTTTGTACTCCATCTTCCCGCCCCAATGATTTTCTTATTCCTCTCAAGCGAATCGATTGTAAAAGCAATTGTTGGCGCCATAAGAGTTCTGAGCGGAAAGTGGCTGCATGAGGTTACGTGATTTGTTGTATCACCTTCCTGTAAGCCCATAAATTTTTGCTTTCTTTTTTTTCTTTGCTTTGTAATATATATTTCTTGGCCTTGTCATCCTTTCAATTTCTCTTAAAAGTTTTTCCAGTTCTCGTGCTGCGTCATTTCTATGACCGGTTCTTTTGTAATTTAATTCATCAAACCAATCCTGTTCATATTCTTCCGTAAGTTGTTCTGAATAAGACTTTTCCCTTGCCATAATAACTCCAGATAAGCATATTATAATTACCAAAGTGCCAAAAGTCATGACCACAAAAACACCACACTCCTATATAAGAAGAAAAATGAAAACAACCACATTTCTTTATCTTGCCTTTGGTTAAATATTAAAAAAACTATATATATCTAAAACACTATAAGCTTTATTCAGCATCTGAAGAATAAGATTGCTGAGTCAGGGTAACTGACTCTCTACCCTATCTCATTTAATAATTTTCTTAAGGTATGTATCATCATGAGACACATTCTCATGTAATACTCTTGTTATAGGAGGATGGTAAAAAAAATGATTGAAAACGTTCCATTCATTTCTCTTGGTACTATTGCCACAATATCAAAAGGCCTCTGGATAAAGTCTTCGATTGTAAAGACATATTCTAGAAAGGAATTAGAAGAGATATACAAGTTGGAAAAAGATGATATTGTCCTCAGAAAAGATATATATTGCACAGGTAAGAAAATAACAGCTCTTGTGAAAGAGACATCGCCAGCCATAATTCCTGATAGTTCTTCATTGGTAATACATCCTGATACAACTAAAGTTTATCCTTTATATCTCAAATCTTTTTTGGAATTTCTTCCATCAGAAAAAGTTATCAATGAATTAAAAATTCAAAGCAAAAAGAAACTATTATCGAAAGGTCGGCTTGAAAAATTAAGCATTCCTTTACCATCATTGGAAGAGCAAATTTCGCTTGCCAGCGAATATGATAAAGTTTCAACGGTTTATTATCTTGACCGATATCGTAATCCAATAATCGAGCAGTATAATTCATTAATGAAATTCTTCTGGAATTGTTATAATTAAATCTCAGCTAACTTTGACATTTGTTGAATCTTCTCACGCCATCGGTCTGCAAAGGCTTCTGGTTCAAGAGGTTTTGCATCTGGGCCACATGATAAAACCCATTCAAGTATTTTATCATCCTGGCTTGATGTAAATGTTAAGATAGTTTTATTTGCAGCTTCTTCAATTTTCTGATCATCGGCCCATTTATTTTCTTTTATCCAAATCTGTGTATTTCCATAAAACTCAATTTTATATTTCACAGGATCTTTGAAAGTATATGCACCAAACTTACTAAAACCATATCTTTCAGAAAACTCGTAATCTACCGGAAGTTCAAATTTCTCTCCGGCTTTAGTTCTGATTTCTTCCATACGTCTAAGTACAAAAATTCTGTCAGCACTTTTTTCTTCATCATATCCATAAAGATAGCAAGTTCCATTTTCAAGTAATAACTGATACGGATGTACAATTCTGTTCTTACGCTCATCACCATGCCAACGGCCTTTATAATAAAACTGAATCTTATAATTTTTTATCATTAAATCAAAAATCGTTTTAAACTTCTTCTGGTCTTCTTCGCTGTATTCAAGTTTTGGCGGCACCGCAATTCTTGAAAAATCATTTATTGGCATTTCGGAAAGTTCTTCTACCCTCTCAATAATATCTTCATAAAAAGAGGTATTCTGATACTGATTCAAAAGTGATTTTAAAATCCCAATCGCATGATAACTAACAGTTTCATTTTTTATATGAATATTTCCCTGCCAACCTTCATACATCTTATAAGTGTGCTTATGTTCATCATATTCAATAATTCCTTCATCCTGAATATAAGAAAGCGCTCGTTGTAAGGTTGCCGGACTTCCAATGTTTGCACTTTTCAAAGTCCGCTTATTTATGGTTTCATTTCTTTCATCTGCAATATGAATCAGTTTAATCAACTTATTGATTCGCCTGTTTTGTTCTCTGCTAAAAATTTCATTATAGTACATATTTATACTCTGAAATATTTTTTCTTTTTTTTCAAGTGTGTATCACGATTAGACAGACTCTGTGATATAATATTAGGTATAAGGAATAAGGGGGTAATTTATGAGTAAATGGAGCAAAGAATTACAGAATAATACCTTGGATAATTTACGTCCTGGTGCAATGGTAAAAGATAAAGACCATAATTATGGTATTGTCACAGACATTGAGCCAAAAGTTATAATCAAAGGAGTCGTATCTGGAGGTTTCTTGCCAGAACCAAGTGATGAAATTATTGCCACATTTAATTCAGTATTAGATATGGTTGAAGCCGGCTGGGTTTTGGATTAAGGATCATAATATGAAAGTTATTTTTAGTAGAAAAGGTTTTGACAGTTCTTATGGAGGTTCCCCTTCAATAATTTTACCAGACGGAAAAACAATGATTTCGTTTCCAATTCCAGTTCATGGTTTGGAGGAAGGAGATTCTCCTGAAGCTATTTTTTATGAGGCTGAAAAGAAAACTCTTAAGGATTATCTTGATGAATTAAAAATTCAATCTGATTCAAAATACCATGTTGATCCTGAAATCCAAAATCTTTCTGTGAAAAAAGGTGATCGTTTTTTCAAACGGAGATATGGAACTCTTGGCCAATGTAGCTCGGCTGCCGGTCATCTTTTTAATAATGGGATAAAGCCTGGAGACATTTCCGAAAAAAATCCTGCACTTTTTCTTTTTTTTGGATTATTTTCAAAAACAAAAATAAACGATGAAGGTTCATTAATCCTTGATGGAAAACCATTTCATTCCTTTTTTGGATATTTAATAGCTACAGAAGCATTAGATGTTTCTGATAAAATTCCTGAGGCCTTGAAGGATCATCCGCATTATAGAAATAGGAATCATAAAGAATACATCAAAGGGAATAAAAATGTTATTTACAAGGGGGACTCATTTGGAGTATTCCAATATTCAGATCAATTGCGATTAACTGTTGAAAATTCTGACAATGTTACAAATTGGGCAATCCCAGATTTTATTAAAGAAATGACCTACAATAATAAACGCATAAAAAATGGGAAAAAAGAAAATAATAAAATCATTTTCAAATCTGCTTCTCGTGGACAAGAATTTGTAGTTACAAATTTTGATGAGGAAAAAATGAAAGATTGGTTAAATACTCTAGGTATCAAATTTTAGGAAATTTTATAATGGATAAACTCATAAAAAAAGAAGTAGTAAAACTATATTTTTCGCAAGGCCTGTTCTTGTTGATTTCAATATTCTGTGCCTGTGTACCTCTATTTTCTGATTCAGTTTCACTAGCCGGTTATAAAACCTTAGCCGGACTGTTTATTTTTGCAGCTATTATAATCTTTGAAATCATTTTTCTAACAACCTGGTTTTATGGCTTAAATGCAAATCTTCCGGCAAAGTTTTGTTTGGAAGCTATGCCAGGAACATTATATGAAATAGATGACAATCTCAACAATGGTTTGTTTACAGAAGAAGAAACAAAAAAATGCAAAGAACGCTTTATGAATACTATGGATTGGCTGAACAAAATGATACTTTTCTCCAAACCTTTTTTAATTTTCGATATTTCCTCCATGCTTGTAATTGTATTTGCCATTGTCCTAAAACAAATAGCAGCTAAGCAATTATATTTTTCAAATATGTATGGAATCAGTGCATTTTTTATCATTCTTCAAATAAGTTCCTTGTATATAACATGTAAGTTCCTTTTCAAAAGTGTAAGAAGCTGGATAGATAGATTGCACGGTATTCATGAAACAAACGAAGGAAAAGTTATCAATGAAAATATATAAAGGTGCAGGAATCGCATTATTCAAAAAGACTTCTGATGGTTATTCAGTATTGCTTGGAAAAAGAACTATAAAACCTAACAAAGGAAAATGGTCAATCTTCGGAGGTCGGACAGAATCCTACGATAATACTCCTTTTGAAACAGCAAAACGAGAATTTAGAGAAGAGAGTTACATAGATTTAGATTCCCTGAATGCAAAACTTATCGTAACTTGTAAATTTAATCTATTCGTTTTCAAGTGGTCAACTTTCTTGTATATCGTTGACGAATCATTTTCACCACCAACCAGATTCTGTAGTGAGTTTTCTGAATTTCGCTTTATTAAACTAACTGAAATTAAAAATTACAAAGTAGGCTTTGGAGTCAAAAAGGAAATCAGGGAATTTCTAAAACTAGTTAATAACTAAGAAATATAAGAGGGCTGAACTCCCTTAAGCTTGAGTATTAGTTCTGAACTTATCTATAACCTCGTGCATATCCTGTGTTGTATACTCAAGACATTTAGCCTTAAGCTCTTCCGGGATTCCATAAAAAGCTTCGGCCATAGCGGTTGCAATATCGGTAAGAGTATCGCAGTCGCCACCAAGGCTTACTGCAGTTCGTATTACATCTTCAAAGCTTGTGCCTTCTAAAAAGGCGGTAATGGCTTCTGGCACAGTTTCCTGACAGCTTTCTACGTGATGATAATTTGGGCGGATCTGGTCACAGGTTCGGCTCAAGTCATAACTAAATTCTTTGATGATATATTCTTTTATCTGTGTCTTGGTATAACCCTTACGTGCCATCCAGATAACACTTGCTGTTGATTCCGCGCCTTTTATTCCTTCGGGATGATTGTGAGTAACTTCGGCACTCCAGCGGGCAACTTCTCTTGTGCGTTCCAGAGTTTCAAAAAGCCAGCCTACAGAAGAAACCCGCATGGCAGATCCGTTTCCATAGCTTCCATAAGGTTTTGTGCTTTCTCCTGCAAGCCAGAAATAAAACTTTGCACCATAACCTGCATGAGGATATTTATGACCCCACAGCTGCATGCTTGTAATCATTGATGTTTTCATTGTATTTTCATCTGCATCAAGGCCGGCTTTTAAAATTCCGTCACAAATTGCAACTGTCATAACGGTGTCGTCTGTAAAACGAGGATGTTTACAAAACAGAGGAAAATCTTTTGTCTTGTGCCCCCTGTCAAATTCATATGGCTGACCAATTATGTCGCCTAAAATTGCACCTATCATTTATACGCTCTCCTTCTTGTTTTTCTTGCTGTGATATTTTTCAATTTTTTCCTTCCAGTTATCAGGCATTGCCTCACAGGAACGAAGAAGAGAAATAGATTCACCTACACAAGCAAAATTGAGCATTGTTCCTGTCCCATCACATTCATAGCGCACTGCCCTATTACTGGCAATTCCAAGCTTTCCTGCCTCTCCAATAGCATCAATATTTGCTCCAAGAAAAATAAATTCCCAGCCATATTTTTCCTGCTGCTTTTTTACAAGCTTTTTAACTTTTTCATAATCATAGATATGACTTGAATTTTCCTGACCATCAGTTGTAATTACAAAAACTGTTTTTTCAGGCCTGTCTTCTTCACGCGCATATTTATGAACATTTCCAATATGTTTGATTGCTCCTCCTATTGCATCAAGTAAAGCCGTGCAGCCACCAACAAAATACTGTTTATCATTCATAGGTTCAATTTTTTTAATTGGAACTCTGTCATGAATAACACTGCTTGTGTCACTAAACAATACAGTAGAAACATAAGCCTCCCCTTCTTCCTTCTTCTGTTTTTCGAGAAAAGAATTATAACCTCCGATTGTGTCTGCTTCCAGACCACTCATGGAACCGCTTTTGTCCAGAATAAATACGATTTCTGTTAAACCCTTTTTCATATAATGCCTCCTTGTGTAAACCCGATGACGGGCAGTGTTTAATGATAGACACATAATAAAATATTTAAGGGTGTAAGAGGTCGCCTTTTTGGCGAATGTTTAGAAATAGCTTATATAGAAATCAGGCAGGAGCAAAACATTCAAGACCATGAGAATCCAGAATGATATCAACTTCTACAAGATTATAGATTTTATTCATGACACAATATTTTACAATCAGATCAAACTTGCTGGAAGGCATAAAGGCATAACCCGCACTTGCAAGAAAATGTTCATATTCCTCAAGCGGAAGCTCCAGAGCAAGGCCCAGAGCCATTACAACATGCTTTTTAGGAACATAATCTTTATTGCTGATAATCTTGGAGAAAAACTTTTTGTCTATGCAGGCCTTTTTATAAACCGTTGCATTTTCCAGCTTGCGGTCTGCAATATGCTGCTGTAATGTATTTTGAAAATTAAGAGGTTCCTTTGCATCGCGGATAAATGCATCAACATCAATTGGAGTGATGAGAGTTTCTTTTTGTTGAACAAGCATCTCGCGTGCTTTTAATAAAGGAATTGAAGAAATACTTACTTCAACAGGTTCGCCACAGATAAGAGAGCTTTCCGTCTCATAATATTTATGCTCATCCCCTTCGTAATTTTCATCAAGAAAGTCCTGGATATCATCAAAAAGCTTTTCAGAAATCATATAAGATTGCTGATCATAAACAACAAGCGTAATATCAATATCATTCTTAAGCAAAAAGCTGCTGATTTCTTCGACTGCAATCTTAAGCCCCAGCTCCTTTGGAAACCCATAAAAGCCTGTTGCCAGAAGGGGAATTGCAAGGCTTTTACATTTAAGCTTTCGGGCAAGCTCCAGCGAAGAAGAATAACAGTTTCTAAGATTTTGGACAGTCTGAGGTTTTGTAGAATCGTAACGGTTTCCAACTGTGTGAATAATATATTTGATTCCATTTTTCTTAAGCGCAAAAGATTTAGTTGCAACCGAGTGACCCGGTTCTATCATCCCGATTTTTCGTCGTGCACGAAGCAGATCTTCCCTACCTGCCGCATTGTACACAGCAGTATCCGTTCCTTTTCCAACAGTTGGCAAAGGATTTGCCGTATTTACAATAGCATCTGCGTGAACCTTCGTAATGTCATTTCGCTCGATTCTGAATGGCATAATTATATTATAACAAAAATCAGATTCTTTTTTATACCCAGCTTACAAGCTCACTTTCCGGGCGACTCTTTTCGTGACCAGGAGCAGGAGCGGCATCTTCTGCAAGGTAACCCATAACTAAAAGCGCCGTTGATTCAAGGTTCTCAGGCAAAGCAAACTTCTCTTTCAAAACTTCAGGGCGATAGTGCATTACCCAGCAGGAACCAATTCCTAAGTTAGCGGCCTCTAACATCATATGAGTTGTAACAATACTTGCATCAATGTCCCCACTGAGCTTTCCGTCGTAAGGGCGTTTCCAGCATTCATCTTTGCTATAACTGATGATAAAAACAAGAGGAGCATCAAAATGGCAACGTGTACATTCCTTTATTCTGGCAAGCCCTTCCTGGCTTTCAACAACAATAATCCTCTGCGGCTGATTATTACAACCCGTCGGCGCAATCATCCCAGCCTCAAGTATTTTTTCAATAATATCCTTTGGAACCTTCTTGTCCAGAAATTTTCTGACTGAATATCGAGCTTTTGCAAGTTCCATAAAATCTGAGTATGCCATAATGCCTCCTGGGATTTATAGTACAATAGAATGGGGAGATTGGATAGAGATAAAGTCTGCAACAATATACTATAATTACGTTGAAAAGAACATAATTTATGATATAAAGATATTTAATCCCAATGACCGCCTGATCTAACTTTTAATTCGGATTTACAGTCTTTACATGTTATTTTAGGATATACCGATTGATTTTCTAATTTTAAATCCCCATAAGCTTTCATAGGATTATTACATTCTGGACATTTTTTATTTTTGTCTAAATCTGTAATACCTTTAATTATATCTTTTGCAAACTCATCTTCTTTATAAAGTCTTTCATACATTTTTGTTCGTTCTTCAAAAGAAAGCTTAGAAATATCTATATCTGCTGTTTCGTAAAAACCACACTTTGAACAAACATAAATACTCTTTGCAAACTTATAAGTCATTGAAAAATATCCGCAACCTAAAAATAAATCGGTATCTTTATTACAAGTTTCACAACTTAATGTATATATCATTCCCATATAATCACTCCTTCCTCCCAACTATTCTCCCAACCAACTTCTCAAAACCTTAGCAACATCTTCTGGATTCTGGTTCGCAATATTTTTTACATCTGCAGGAATAAAATCTTTTAGAGTCTTACCACCATTACCACCAGTCTTACTGACAAGGCCCTTTCGAACTCCATAGTCCAGCGCCTCCTGCAAAACAGACTGCTCCTGCTGTATCTGTTCCATGCCTTTTTCGTATGAAACCTTTGCAGGAGCATAACGGCCGAGCTTTTTCATGGCCTTGCGGATCTTTCGGATTTCTTCGTCGGACAAATGCAAGGCTCCGTAAAGCTGGTCATAGTTTGAATTAAAGAAAGGGCCGATTTCGGCAAGCAATATTGCAACCTTTTCAGGACCAGAGAGTGACGTAGTTGTTGTCTTTATAAACTGTTCCACATCCACCTCCTTATCTTATACAGTAAATTGTACAACAATTTCTCTGTAGCTCAAAGAACTAAGTTTGCAGTCATAAGACATCTTTTTAGGTTTTGCTTCACGGATGATTTGGGCTGCAAGGGCCCTGATGTGTCCTGCTTTTTCAAGTCCCGGATTTCCAAAAAGTTTAGCTTCCACATTTTCGATGCAAACAAGAATTGAATTCTTATCTACACGATTATATGGCTCAGCCTGTACAGAAACCTTGAGTGATTCGTAGAAGCTGTGCTTAGCCTTGCGGATTTTTTCTACAGCAGCTGGCAAATCTTCAAAACTCAAATTATCAGTGAGTTTTGAAAGAGCTTCCGGTTCAATGTCATCATCCCAATGATAGAAGTTTGTTCCAACCAGCGGCAGACTGAATGTTACGCTGTTCTTTTTGATGTAGCGCATCAGGGCCTGATCAAGATTTTCGCGGGATGAATCAAACTCAAGCTTCTTCTTGGCATTTTCAAAAATCAGCGGAATGTCATCCGGTTCAAGATTATTCATTTTCCCGTAGCAGAGAGAAAACAGAATCTCTACACAGAGCGGCTCAAGAATATACTGAGTAAGCTGAGCATATTTTTCAAATACTTCACGACGACGCAAAAATAATTCTCCTGCAAGCAGCGAATCCTTTGCTTCTACAGCAGCAAGCACCGTCCCGATATGAACAAGGTAATCAAACAAATCCTTGTCTGAAACATCAACATCCGGCGCAACATAAACGGTAGGATTGCAGTTCAATTCGCCTTGAATAAATACATACCAGGATGGAGAAAAATAAGTACTTGAAATAAATTCCTGTGCATCGTCAACGCGTGGTTTATCATTCTTTTCCCACTTTCCAACATAATCAAGCTGACCTGTTTTGCTCTTTGTGAATTCAAACCAGTCATTGGTTGTTTTAATTAAAATCTGTGCGTTCATAATTCTATCCTCCTGTTTCATCAGTTTACGTCTATATTATAAATCAAGGGGTGTCGCAGATAATGATGCACCCTTAAAAAAAATGTGATATAATTTTATATGGTACGGAGGCCCAGATGGCTCAGAAAAAAAAGAAAACCACAGAACAACGAAACGCCACTCATATGCTTCGATATTTGTTCCAGATTGAACAGGCAATCAGAAACGGTGAATATCCTAACGCTAATAAACTTAATGAAAAATTACGAACGGATTTTAGTAGAAGTACTTTTGGACGCTACATCGACATCCTTCGCGATGAATATGGAGCCCCGATTGAATTTGATTTTCGCAAAAACGGTTATTACTACACGGATTCAACTTTTTCTCTGAACCAGGTTATGCTAAAAGAAGGCGAACTCCTTACCCTTTCGACAATTCTGCCGCTTCTGGAGCAATACAAAAATACTCCAATGGAAAAATCCTATCGTGAACTGATGAACAAGTTAATTAAGATGTTACCGGATTCTATTACCGTTGATTCTGCTCTTATCAATAATGAAGTTCATTTTATTTCTGATCCTATAACAACAATGGAAGACGGAGTTTTTGAAGCAGTTCTTAAGGGAACAAAACTCCATCTCACCTTGAAGCTTGAATACAAAACAGCAAAGGATTCTGAATATCAGGAGCGTCTGTTTGATCCTTATCACATCATCTGCCAGAAAGGAAGCTGGTACTTATTAGGATATTCTCACTCATCAGAGGCAATCCGTCTATGGGCCATGCCTCGTATCCGAAACTGTCAGATTACAAAGGATAAGTTTTCTATCCCAAAAGATTTTAAGCTCGAAGACCACATCGATGTCCAGATGGGCGCCTGGGGCTTTACCGGAGAAAAGGTCAAAGTCGAAATTGAATTTGTCAAAGGCCTTAAAACCTACGTAATGGAACGAACCTGGCACAAGGGACAGACTATCCGCGAGAATCCCGACGGCTCAGTTTATCTTTCTTTTGAAACAAATCAGCTTGGTCAGGCAGCGGCCTGGATCATGTCTTTTGGTGGCGGCGCCAGAGCACTTAATCCCCCGGAACTTATTGAAGACATCAAGCGTTCGGCAAAGGCAATTCTTGCGGGGTGTAAAGATTCTGGAAAAAAATATTATTTATAGAAGAAGGCTTCGGCTTAAATTACTGATAGGAAAACTGTTACCTCTTAAAACTACAAAAAAAAGGCCAAAATTGGGGGTCAGGGGCTCAAACGGGTAATTATTCAAAAAATAAAAAAGGACGCGTCTACGGCAATCCTAGGGGCTGTTTCAAAAGATTAGATTTTTTCTAATCTTTATTAGCACTTTTCTAAACTTTCTAAATATTCTGCTAATAATATTTCTAATATTTCCGATAAGAAAATATATTAGATTTCTAATACTAATTATTAGATTTCTAATAAAACTTAGAAAAAAGTGTTGCTTTTTTCTAAAAAATATGATTAGATTATATGTATAAGCAAAAAACATGCTTTTGAGGTGGGAAAATGAAAAAAATCGCTGTAGCCATTCAAAAAGGTGGCGTTGGTAAGACTACAATCAGCATTTCTTTGGGTGCAGAACTTGCAAACCACGGAAAAAAGGTTCTCCTGATAGACGCGGATCCTCAGGGTAACTCAACCGGAACTCTTCTTGAATCTTTTAATCACGATCTTGCAGAAGCTCTTTATGGTGACGTAACTGTTGATGAAGTTATCTCCCCTACTTCGGTTAATAATCTTTATATCATGCCAACTAATTCTTTGGACCGTAAAGGAAGCCGCTCTCTTAAGACATACCGTTCCAGTGAAGCTTCAAAAGAGCCGTTTATTTTTGTAGATCTTTGCGACGAAGTTGAAAAACTTGGCTTTGACTATTGTATTTTTGATACCTCCCCTGCTTTTGATGCCTTTGAAGAAAATATTATGACTGCTTCTGATGAAGTAATTGTTGTTATCAAGGCAGACGGCTATTCCCAGGATGGACTTCAGATTTTCAAAAACAACCTGGACAGCTTTAAGAAACGCAAGCGTGTTACAAATCCAAAATTCGAAATCATTGTTCTTAATGAAATAAACAGAACTGTAAAACTCACAGAAATCATCACAAAAGGCTTAAAAGCCGGTGATTTTAAGGTTGTATATGTTCCTGTTGATCAGGATTTTAAGTATGCAACACTGGCACGACAGACAATCCAGCAGCGCGGCGGAAAAGAGGAAACTCTTGCAGCCCTTAAAAAGCTTAGAAATTTAGTAAAATAATCAGGAGGACAAATTATGCCAATAGCAAAGAAAAAGGATATTCCACAGGATTTTCTTGTTCAGATGAAGTCTAATCTTAAAAAGACACCCACAGCTGTTTTGGAAGAAGAGCCTCCAGAGCCCGCTCCAACGTCTGCACATACCATCGAAACACAAATTAATGATAATCCCTCATTTACGCCTCTACAGCACGCTCACGGGCCTGCAAAGGACAAATATGCCGACGTAATGAATGTACGCCTCTCCAAGGGCCGTAGAAACGAAATTAAGGCCTTTTGTACCAACTGCGGTGTAACAGTAACCCAATATATCGAATCTTCCTTTGAGTTTTTTGCAAGGGAAGTTGCTGCAGGAAACATTGTAATTTCAAAGGGCGGAATTACAAAAGTCACACAATAAAAAAAGTATTTACAGGGTGGATAAATGGGAAAAAAAATAAAACAACAAAGCACACTTTTTGAAGTTGATGATTCAGCAAATCAGCTTTTTGGTGAACTTGAAAAAACAAAAGGTAAAAAAGAACTTACTCTTAGCTATATCCCAAGCTTTTTCACAACAGCTTCTTTGCCTTTTAAAAACATGAGAAAGAAAGAGTTTGTCCGCAAGGCAAGTAACGGTATCTCGCTCATATTAAACTCTCCGTCAAATGTTCCGTATGGAAAATATGGCCGCCTTTTATTAAGTGTTTTTACAACTCATGCAGTTTTATCAAAAGAGAAAAAAGCGCCTGTAATAATTGAGTTTGATTCTATGGCACAATTACTCAAAGAAATGCAGCTTCCTCGTCAGCGTGGTAAGGATATTCAGGAACAGATTGAATGTTTTACACGTGCGACATTTTCTTTTGAGCAGCGCATAGAAGAACAGCAGCAGGGTCACTTGTTTAAGGATTTATATGAACCGGGCGAAAAGCTTCCTAAGGGAGAAGTAACAGTAAGAACAACTTCTACCGGAACGATTCTTTTTACAGAAGGAGTTCAGTATCAGGAAATCTTTGATGAGAATTCTACAAACCCGAGAATTGGAAAATTCAAAGTTCAGCTTTCTGCAAATTTTGCAGCGTTCTGTCAGGCACATGCGGTTCCAATTAATTATACAATCTACAAAGATATTTCGAGCCCGGTAGGAAAAGATATTTATGCCTGGCTTGTTTACAGAAACAACGGACTTGAAAAAGATAAACCAGTATTTGTTCCAAGAGACAGAATTGTAGAACAGTTTATGCCTGTTGCAGAAAATGCTGATCCAAAAACCGCGAATGTTTATTATTCAAGAATTGTTGATCAGATAAAAGAAATAAAAGCAAAATATTATCCGGAATTAAAAATTGATTTTAGTAATGATGGAGCAGGGATAACACTTTACAAAAGTCCAACTCCTGTTTTAAAAGATGATGTAAGATATGCTCTTATTTCTTCTGATTTAGATATGTAACAGTCTTGTTATCTAAACGTATGTAACAGTTCTGTTATCCATTTTGTGAATTTCCACAGAATTCACAGTACTATTATTAGTTTAAATATATTATTAGTTAATTATTAGATATAATAGTAGAAATAACTAAACTGTTACATGTAGATAACAACATTGTTACAGGGCTAAAAAACGCTGCAACTTTCTTCTATAATAACACAGAAAATAGGAATTTCAAGCAGATAACAACACTGTTACATACGAAAGGGGTTATCCACAGGCATTTGTGGACAAATATAACAAGATTGTTACATATTTGGATAACAACACTGTTACATGTTAAAGCTGGATAACCAGACTGTGACATGTTCGCGAAACCGCTGGCAGCAGGTCAAAAAAGGGTTGTGTGAACCACTAAAATACACATTTTTCTGGTTTTTTTGCCATATTTACAGTTTTCTGTAAGCAGATTTTTATAATTAAGATAACAAAACTGTTACATATACAAATATATTTACAATTTCATGTAGATTTCTTTTTATAAAGCAGATAACAATACTGTTACATGTTTAAAAACAGCAAAATGTAAATATATATATATAATCAGGATAACAAAACTGTTACATATGTGGTAAAACATCCGGAAATATGATCAAAAAAAGGCTGGAAAAGGGTAAAAATCAGCCGATTCCTGTAAAATTTTGCATATTTACAGGTCGTTGTAAGTATGTTTTATTAACTCAGATAACAAGACTGTTACATATATAATTGTATTTACAATTTGATGTAGATTCCTTTTTATAAAACAGATAACAAAACTGTTACATAAAAATATAGTTAATACTTCTCCTTTTTGCTATAATCCTCTCATGAGCAATTTAGTGTACGAAAATAAAAAAGAGATTTCATCGGCGTTTATTGATTCGTCAGTTAGGTTGGGAACTGCGCAGACTACAGTTCTTGTTCAGGATAATGTTACAGAATGTTTTGGCAGCTTTGGCTGCGATGGTGTTACCTATAAGAAAAAGTATAATGCGTTCTGGGTATTCTCTAAGGCAAAGTTCAAGTTCTTTTCGCGCCCAGCCTGGAATGATTTTGTGACTGTAAAAACTTTTCCAATAAATAACAGCGGTATCCGCACAAACATCAACACTCAAATTGTAGATTCACAAGGCAAACCAGTTGCAAATGTAAAGCAGGAAGCCTGTGTTCTGAGTTTTGAAAATCACAGACCTGTAAAACTTTCGTCTGTTGGCTTTCCTGCAGAAGGATTTCCAGAGCCAGTACTTGATGAACCTTTTGAACGATTCCCCTCAGATTTTACAGAAGATGAGTTTGTATACGATCAGGTTATCCGCTACTGTCATATTGATATGTCTCATCACATGAATAACTGCGAGTATGTCCGTCTTGCGCTGAGTGTTTTTTCTGAAGAATATCTTCTGGCCCATGAGCTTACCGAAATGGAAGTTCACTACACCGGCGAAAGCAGGGAAGGGCAGACGCTTAAGATTTACCGCCGTGATTGTACCGACTGTCCTGGAAAAACTTACGCGCACATAAAAGAAGGCGACAGGTGTGTGTTTGAATGCTGCCTTAGGACATCTCGTTAAAAGGTATAAGTGCCAAAGGGCAGGAGTGCAACCTGAGCCAATTTAAAATGCTGCTTACCAAAAGGAATGCCAACAATAGTGATGCAAAAAAGCAGACCAATAATCAGATGAGCAACAGCAAGTTCAACCCCAGAAATACAAATCCAGAAAATGTTTAAGATAAGAGACATTGCGCCACCGCTGTATGTAATTTTTCTTCCAAAAGGAAACATGGCAACGCCGGCAATCTTAAAGCACTGGATCCCAAGCGGAATGCCAATGATTGTGATGCACCAGAGAATCCCCGCAATAATCCAGCCAAGCCCAAGAATAAACCCGCCCAACAAAAACCAGATAAGATTTCCAATAAAACTCATTTTGATTGCTCCTGATTATAGTTTAACAATAAATGGGGGAGGGGGGCAAGAAAATTTTTCAAAGCAGGGCGTTCCCGTCTGCTTACGCAGCCGGTCGGCAGTTCCGCAATTCCCTAACGGTCAGCCGCTTCCCTCGCTCCTTCCAGTCACTCAGTCCAGTGGCCCGCTACGCGGTTGCTCCATTGCCTAACGTTTAAAAGCTCCATTTAAAAAAAATGCGTATTTACGCAAAAATTTCAGATGTAATAAATTTATCAAGATCTGGTCCTTTTTGTAAATTCCTGCTAAGCTGCAAGTATGGAAGAAGACAACTCTTTTGCATTTGTTCATAATCATGGATTAACAAACTTTTATAATAATCTTGTAGAAAATTTACAGACTTGTTCTGAGTTTAAAATTAGTGTTTCGTTTGTAAGAAATAGCGGGGTAAATGTTTTAAAAGATGTTCTTCAAGAATTAGCAAATAAGAATATTCCAGGCCAGATTCTTGCTTCCACATATCTTGGATATACTCAACCAAAAGCTCTTGATGATTTAGCAAAATTTCCAAATATAAAATTAAAGATTTTTGTTCCTAATGAAAAGGATGGATTCCATCCTAAAGGATATCTTTTTAGAAAAACAACAGCAGATAAAAAGAATCAGTGGACTGTTATTATTGGTTCCTCAAATCTTTCTGGAGCTGCCTTAAAATCAAATATCGAATGGAATGTTTTAAAAAACGATGTATTTGTTGAAGATGATACACCCGGCGATTTTTCAAGAAGTGTTCTGGAAGAATTTGATGAGCTTTGGAATAGCAAATATGCAAAAGATTATTCAGATGAATTTATACTTTCTTATCGTGATTATTTAATTAAGCAAAAAGAAATCCAAAAAGAAAATGTAAAGCGTGGAATTTTTAGTTTTGAAGAACAGACAATAAAACCAAACGACATGCAAAGTGAAGCCATAGTAAAGCTTGCAAGACTTAGAAAAACAGGAGAAACAAAAGCTTTAGCAATTGCAGCAACCGGAAGCGGAAAAACTTACATGTCTGTATTTGATGCTATGCAATACAACCCAAAGAAGCTTCTTTTTGTTGTACACAGGGAAGATATTCTTCATAAAGCAAAAGAAAGTTTTGATCGAGTTTGCACAGATAAAGATTTTTCTTCTGGTTATTATACTGGCACTAAAAAAGATGCCAATGTAAAATATCTTTTTGCCACACGCGACACTTTAAGAAACCATTATACAGATTTTACACCAGAAGAATTTGAATATATTGTTGTTGATGAAGCACATCATGCAACAAGTCCTTCTTATAAAACAATTCTAGATTATTTTAAACCAAAGTTTTTGTTGGGACTTACGGCAACTCCTGAACGTTCAGACTCAGGAGATATCTATTCGCTTTTTGATAATAATATTGCAGTTGAAATACGTTTAAGACAGGCTCTCCAGTATGGGCTGATTTGTCCCTTCCATTATTTTGGGCTTACAGATGTAACAGGAATTGATTATACTTCAATAAATCCAGAAGATGAGAATTATCTTGAAAAAGTTTCTAAAATGCTCATGATCTCAAGACGAGTGGATTACATTTTAGAGAAAGTAAATTTTTACGGATTTGATGGAGACAAAGCAAAGATATTAGGATTTTGTGCAACAGTTGAACATGCAAAATATATGGCTACAGAAGTAAATAAACGCTTAGGGGAGGGTACTGCGGTAGCCTTGTCTGGAGAAGATTCTGTTCCTGTTCGTGAGCATTATGTTCAAATGTTAGAAGACGATAAAAATCAACTTCAATATATTTTTACTGTAGATATTTTTAATGAAGGAATTGATATTCCAACTGTTAATATGGTTTTGCTCTTACGTCCAACAGATTCTTCGATAATCTTTATTCAACAGTTGGGTCGTGGTTTGCGTAAAATTCCAGATAAAGATTTTGTTACAGTTCTGGACTTTATTGGTAACTATCAAAAATCTTTCTTAATGGCCATTGCTCTTTATGGAAAACAAGAATATGACAAAGATTCATTAAAGGTTGCTGTAGATACGGATTTTGCAGACTTACCTGGTGG
>JBGVAV010000069.1:0-18028 GCA_045224915.1 Treponema sp. | reverse complement strand
GTAAATCATCAGGAAGCTTGTATGGAGGAGGGAATGAACCCATGAGTGATTTAACTGCAAGAGCGTTATCATAGTCATCACCCATAAGAATTACACAACCGTCAGCATTGATTTTTTCTGTAATCATCTTATTACAATAATCAAGGAAGTTTTCCATTGACTTATCGCGTGAGAAGAATGTAGAAACCTGAGAAATAAGTGTTTTATTAACTTCAAGAAGTTTTTGATTTTTAGTTTCAAGCTCTTTGATAACGTTTTTTACAAAGTCAGAGTTTTCAATTGCAGCATTCTGTTCTGCAAGACGTTTCTCTGCCTTTTTCTTTTCGCGTTTTTCGGGATTATCAAAGGCTTTTATTACAAGGTAAGGGAGCGTAATGAATTCTGCAAGGATAACTGCGAATACATAATAAATAAAATGCTGATCAAAGAATGAAAAAACAGAACAAGCTGTTACAATTCCAGCAACTATAAAAAATGTAAAACTGATTTTTGCGGTATTCCTTAATTTTGCTGTAAGCAGGAATATGAATACCAGTACACCAAGACCTGCTGCTACAAGCAGAGGGACTTTAATGTAATTGTCTATTGAACCCATACTGACCTTACTCCTTAGGTATTATTTAATTTTAACATTGAAATTTTCAATCGTCAAGTTTTATATAATTATCGGCAGAATTTACAGAAATCGCTCTTCGTAAAACAATTCTTGTGAAAAAATTTTTAATTCTTTTATATAAAGGAAGCTGATAGTACTTTCCAAAGTCCTGAACAGCCTTGTCTATAGAAACATCTTCGCCAAAATTCTGCTTAAGAGAGTCCCAGTAGCGCACAATCCATACATACATATCTGCAAGAGTACGGTGCGGGAACTTGTGAAGAATATGACATTCGCGAACAGAAGTTACAATAGGAAGATAAACTGTGTTAAACCATGAAAGAATTGCGTCTGCCATGGAAACTTCTTCGTCTTTTCCCTGATTAAGGTAGTATTTATGGGTTAAAATATGGTTATAAATAACGTCGTAACGGCCGGTTCTTGTAAAATCAAGACACCAGTAGTCTGTAATATCACCAAAATTTGTTTCGCTGTAGAATACGCGCTTTTCGTAATTAATAATCTGCTTAATAATATCAGGCATATTCTTTGGCTTATTAAGCTTGATTTCGCTCTGGAGAGAAACAACCTCTGCATCAATAAACTCTGTTCCGCGTGATTTTGCTACAGAAACACGATGATTTCCGTCTCGTACAAAGTAAAGTCCCGAAATTTCGTATACTTTTATAGGAGGAAGGATAATATCTTTAATAGCGGCTTCATCTACATGCTGCCAGCGGTTTCGTAAATGAGAGCTTTTTGGAAAAAAATGATTGTCAAAATCATTATATCTTCCTTCGCTGCCAACAATTTTTTCAATTGGAACTACTTTCATTCCAACATAAGTTTCGTTTGTAGGCCTCAAAAGCTGCTTTACATCGTTAAGAGAGATGAGAGAAGCTTCTTCCGGCGAAAGAAAATGCTGTATTTCATTAAACAAAGCTTTATTTCTTGCTTTATTAAAATCTTCTTCTGCGGTTTTATCAACTAAATTCATTAATTGTCTCCTGTGCCTGGAAATTCAATTATCCAATGTGCGTAGGCATTTACAACAGTTGTATTTTCGCTCACAGTAACTCGTTTTTCGCGCATATCATAAAGATGAATGTGTCCATGAATAAGGTATGTAGGCTTGAATTTCTTTATAAACCAGTTAAAGCATTCAAAACCCTTGTGACATGGATCTTCTTTATCGTGAATATGGCGTGGAGAGGCATGTGTCAAAAGAATATCAAGGTATCTGCCATATTTAATCTTGTTTTTTATTAAATAAGGTATCATGTGACGAAGCTTTCGTTTCATCTGATACTCTGTGTATTGATTTAATCCTTTATTATATTCCAGGGAACCAGAAACTCCTGCTATTAAAAGAGGGGTCTTTTTTCCAGTTACCGGGTCTGTATACTGCAGGCTGTTATCGGTAAGTACCTTAAAGCCCGCATATATTCCGCCATGACCAAAATTTGCCTGTTTATAATTTGACTGAAGGGCTTCAGGTGTATTTCTTGCTGATTTATGATAATAAGAAAAATCCTTAAGATTATGATTTCCAAATATAAAATATGTAGGCTTATTTAGCATTGTAACAACAAAATCAATGTAATCCAGGGGAAGGTCTCCTGCGCACAATACTAAATCAACATCGCCGAAAACTTCTCGAAGGTTCTGGTTATAGATGAGAGGATCAACATAATCGGAAAGACAGAGGATTTTCATTTATTGCGCAGAACCGGCTTGTGATAGAATTGTTTCAAGCTTTATTTTGTCTATAAGCTCAACAGGGCGGCCTTCTGCAAAATGCTTTGCACTGTTAGAGTAGCCCGAAGAAGAGAAAAGGAAGCCTTTCTGGCAGTTAATTTGCTTCATTGTATCGAGAGTTTCACGGATAATATCATCTTCAACCGGATCAGGTTCACGGAAAAAGCGGAACAAGGTTGTCTGTTTACGCATATTTCTCCAGCCTTCTGTAGAAGAATCTACACCTGTAACCTGACAGCCCCATTTTTTTGCATCGCAGGAAACCGGCTGATGTTTAAGGGCTTTTTCAACAGTAGCTTTACATATGCTTAGGAATTCTTCATTACTGCAGGTAAGATAATCTTTTAAGTAGTCGTTAGCCTGAAGGTCTTTATATTCCGAAAGCTTTGCAGAAACATCGCGGAAGGTTTTGTTGCGTTTGTAAATCTGTTCCCACTGTTCTATAGCTTTATCGATTTTACGGCTTTTTTCATAGCAGGTAGCAAGAAAATAGCGGGCATAGAGTGTTTCGCCATTAAGATTTTCTTTATCAAGATCAATTGCACGCTGAAAATCCATAGCAGCATTATCAAAGCGGTTGGCAAGCATAAAGCAGGAACCGTGTTCAATAATAGCTTTCTGCTTGATTTCCGGGTCGCGCTGTGCTTTTTCAAAGGATTTTATGGCAGCTGCAAGATCTTTTGCATCCTTCTGGATTTTTCCAAGGTAATAATATGATGAATAAGTTTCCGGACTGAGCTTGAGGGCAATATCAATTTCTTTTTTTGCTTCACCAAAGTTCTTTGTTCTGTAATGCATAAGACCAATTTCTGCATGAGCTTTTGCGTGACGTGAATTGAGCATAACTGTTTTTTGCATAAAGCCCATGGCAAGGTCATAGCGGTTGCATTCTTCGTAAAGATGTCCAACATTATAAAAGTTTTCTGGATTATTAGGATCAAGTTTTGTAAGAAGAAGATAATTCTTAAGAGCTTCCTGCTGCTGGTTATATTTCATTAAAAGCTGGGCATATTCCTGTCTGAAAGATAATTCATCAAGCTGTGGCCCAAAAAGTGCGTTTTCATTTACAAGTTTATATTCGATTACGGCAAGTTCTGTTTTATTTTCTTTAAGGTATGCTTTTCCAAGGTAATAGTGTGCTATGTAGTTTTTAGAATCTTTGGCAATAATCTGTTTTGCCTGTTTAATGGCGTTTTGAGTTTTTCCCTGTTTAATGAGCTTAGGAATAGAATCAACTTTTTTTGGGGTTACTGTACCCTTAATAATGAATACGAGTAAACCTGTAATAAATATGCCAAGTACACAGACTGCTACTATTGCAACGGGACTCATGGCTTACCTCAATAAAAGAAATTTAGTAAAATCTAATAAATCCGATAATAAACTTACTATAAGAATAAAATATTTATTTTCTTATTTCAAGGGGTTTGCTTATGAAGACTAGACATTCTATAAATATGCTTGCAATTCTGATTTTTATTTTATGCGGTAATTTATTCCTTTATGCAGAATCAGAAGGCGAAAAGCTTTTTAAAAGCAATAAACCTGCAGAAGCTATACTTTTTCTTGAGGATGAAATAAATAACGGAACTGCTTCGGCAGCGGCATATAATTATCTTGGACTTGCATATTACCAGATTGCAGATTATCAAAACAGCGTAGAGGCCTTTGCAAAGGGCTTAAAAGTACCTGCTACAAACAAAAAAATCCTTTCGTATAACCAGGGAAACTCATATTATGCAATGGGTGACTACGAAAATGCAGCAAAAAGCTTTTCTCTTGCGCTGTCTGCAGATCCTAAATTTTCAAGAGCACTCCTTAATCGCGGAAATTCATATCTGATGTCTCAAAAATATAGTGAAACTATTAATGATTATGAGCGTTTTATTATTATGGAGCCTCAGGACCTGCAGCGTCCAAAGCTTGAAGAACTGATTGCCTTATTAAAACAAGAGGTTGCTCGTCAGGAAGAGGAAGCAAAGATGATGGCAGAAGAAGCCGCACGCCTTGCAGAAGAAGAAAAACGCATGGCAGAAGAGCTTGCACGTCAAAAAGAGGAAGAAGAACGTCTTGAAGCAGAACGTAAAGCAGAGGAAGAACGCCTTGCTGAACAAAAACGACAGGAAGAAGCAGAAAGAAGGCGTAAGATGCTTGAAGATGTTGCGAATTCGTTGCAAAATACAGATTCAACTAATATGACAAGCGGTACAGAAGATCTGATTGATTATGATTTTGAATCAGAATTGGATTAAGGTATGGGAGGAAGTGTTATGTCAGAAACAACAAAGAAGCCTGCGCCTGCTGCTACGACTAAAACAACTGGTAGCAGAGCCGGAACAAATAGTGCAACTAAATCAACAGCTGCTGCGGCTGGAACTGCAACGCGTAAGCCTGGAACTACTTCAAGTGCAAGTAAAGCAACTGCGAGTGGAACGACAAAAACGACTGTAGCAGGTGCAACAAAAACGACTGCTACCAGGACGACTACTACAAGGCCCGCTGCTACAACTTCGACAACCACAACAAGACCAATTACAACCTCAGCTGCGAATACAACTACGCCAAGACCCGCTGTAACAACACCGGCGCCAACAACAACTCCAACAGTACATACAACAAGTTCTGCGCCAACTTCAACAGTACATACAACAACTCCGCCAAAACCTGAATCAGAGCCTCAAAAAACTCCTGACGAGCTTGAAAAAGAAAAAAAGCGCAAGATTATAATTATTATTTCTTCAATTGTGGCAGTAATAATACTTATTATTGTGCTTTGTGTAACAGGTTGTGTAAATAAAAAGAATTCCGGGGCAAAAGCTAAAGCAAATGTATGTACTCTTGCAAAAACATATGCAGAACGCGGTGAATATGATCGTGCCCTTAATAAACTTGATGATTATCTTGAAAAGCATGGAGATGATCAGGAAATATGGGATTTATGGAATTCAATTCTTGATATGAAAAAAGAAGCCGGTGGAAATGGTGCTGGTGGCAATTTTGCCGGTGGAAACACATATAATTACAATTCCGGTGATACAAATAATCAAAACGGCGGATATCCTGACAGCTTAAAGATTGATGTTGATACTTCTGGTATTTCAAGCGCTATGCAGGATTCTCTTTCTTCTATGAAGAGTGCCCTTGAAGAATCAAGCAAGCAGGCAGAAGAAAATCGTCGTGCTATGGAATCTCTTTTAAAGCAGCAGCAGGAAACAGAAGAAAAACGCATTGCAGAACAGCAGGCCGAAGCTGCACAGAAAAAAGCAGAGGAAGCAGCCGCTGCAGAGCAAAAGCGTAAGGCTGAAGAAAAGCGCAAAGCTGAAGAAGAAGCACTTGCAAAGAAAAATGCCGAGCTTAAAAAGAAAATAGACGAAGTAAATAATGAATTACAGCTTGGTCAGACTGCACTTGCTATGGGAAATGTTGAAGAAGCTATGAAGCACTTTAACATGGCAGACAGTCTTAGCCCAGGAGAAGCTGGTGCAAACTTTAAGGCTTCTAAAGAGTCAGAAATTGCCCAGTCCCTTTATGAGGCTGCAGAAAAGGCTGATAATCCCGATAAAAAGCAGCAGCTTATGAATAATGCTGTAGCAATGGCAAATAAAGCAGTTCAGACAAATCCTAAGGATGCAGGAGCCCATTATATTCTTGCCCAGGATGCCCTTAATAAAAAGGATTACAATACAGCCCTTAAAGAAATGAAAGCCGCTGTGGAATATGATCCAAATAATTATCTTTACTGGTATAACCTTGGAAAGATTCAGTATACGCTCAAAAAATACAGCGAAGCTGCTTCTTCATTTACAAAAGCCTGCGAGTTGAATACAAAATTTGCTCCAAGCCGATACAATCTTGGTCTTACACAGAAGAAGCTAAAAAATGATACTGCGGCACTTGCTGCATTCCGTAAGACAATTGATATTGATAACCGCCATGAAAAGGCTTACCTCGAAGAAGCACGTATTCTTGCAGACAGAAACGATTATTCCGGGGCAATCGATGCATATAAATCTGTTCTTAAAATAAATAATATAAATGTTCAGGCTGCAATGGAGCTTGGAAACGTTTATTACCAGAAAAAGAGTTATTCAGAAGCAGAAGAAAGCTACAAGCGTGCTCTTACAATGCTTTCTCCAAGCGAAAACATGACTTTGACAAAATACAATCTTTCTGCAGTTATGTTTGATGCCGGAAAAGTTGCCGATGCCGAAAAATATGCACGTGAAGCTTATGACGGCAAGGATTTCCTTAAAAATGATAGTGCCAAGGTAAATGTTATTTACAATTATGCGCTTATTCTTGATAAACAGGGCAAGGTCGATAATGCAATTCCTTTGTATCTTGAAGTTTTGAAGATTAATGCTGATCATGCTAAAACAAAAATAAACCTTGGCGTTATGTATATGACTCTTGATCCTCCTGATGTTGATACAGCACTCAGCTTGTTTACTCAGGTTTATAAAAAAGATAACAACAATATTGAGGCAAATAACAATCTTGGAAAGGCTTATCTTTTGAAAGAAGATTATCCTAATGCAATTAAGTTCTACCAGAACGCATTGAAGCTTGACGCAAAGAATAATGCAATCCGTGCAAATCTTGCAAAGGCTTATGCTCAGGCCGGTGAATACGATTATGCAAAATCAACTTATACCGAGCTTTTGAAAACAGATAAAGAAAACTGGGATGCTTACATTGAACTTGCAAAGGTTTGTATGCAGCTTAGCGATAATGCAAATGCCGAAAAATATCTGATTTACGTTCAGGAAAAGAATCCTAATTACAGAAAAGCCGAAGTTGCCGGATTATTAGGTTCGCTTAACTAATTCAAATAGTTTTTCTCTGGAAAGAACTGTATAAATAGGTCTTCCGTGAGGGCAGTGCGGATCTTCAAGGGTGAAGGCCTGCTCCACAAGGCGGGCTGCAGTTTCATCATCAAGTACATATCCGTCTTTTACTGCGGCTTTACATGCTGTCATTGCGGCAATAGAACGGATGATTTGTTCTGGTTCAACATTTTTTACAAAAATCAATGCGCGAAAATCGTATTCAGTGCCTGTCCAGCGTTCCGGGATTGATGTGATTTCCCAATATCCGTCTTCTTTTTTTTCTGCGTCAAAACCAATCTGCGAAAGTCTTTCCTTTAATTTTTCAAGCTGATTATCCTGAGTTTTTGATTCTGTTCTGATTTTGTAAGGGATGAGCAACTGTTGGCGGCCGCCCTGATTATTCATGATTTTATCAAAAAGAATTCTTTCATGAACTGCGTGCTGGTCAATTATATAAAGAGAGTTGTTTTTTTGTGCAAGAAGAAAGGTACCAAGGGCAGGGCCTATATAATGTACCTTTGCCTTTTCTTCCTGAGGTGCAATAAACTCCTTTGAAAATGACTGCATTGCCTCTTCTGCAAGAGATGCGGTAGGAACTTCTGGTCTTGAAAATGAAGTTTTGGCTGCAGAAGGCATATATTTAGAACGAAGATCATGCACTTGTGGACTTTTATACTGAATATGCCTTTCATACCCACCCGCAGGCACCTCCGGTCTTTCAAATGCATCAACTTCATCAGCCGGTTTATCATTAATAAAGTTTTGATATGTATAATTATGATAAAATGTCCTTACGCTTGAGCTTATTGCATGATGTAATTCCGAAATATCATAAAATCTGGCTTCTTTTTTTGCAGGATGAATATTAAAATCTACAAGTTTTGGATTTATTGTTATATAAACAAGTGCAATAGGGTAAGTTCCGTTTGGAAAAAATCCCTGGCCGCCGTATTCAATTGCCTGAACAAGTGAATATTCCTGAATGCGTCTGCCATTTACATAAATATATATGTCTTTTTTGTTGGAACGGCTTACTGCAGGTTCTCCTGTAATTACACTGAATGACCAGTCTGGTTCTTTGCCCGAAGCAGCGCCTTTTACTTCATAAAAAAGGTTTTTATCATATTCATAACGGTTTGCATCAACAAATCTGTCACGTAAAGTCTGACCTGCATGTAAATCAAGTTTTGTTTCTCCGTCGCTTACAAATCTAAAGGCAATATCTGGGCGCGAAATTGCTTTTTCTATAAAGGTATTCCTGCACATTACACCTTCTGTAGCGGCGCGTTTTAAAAACTGTCGGCGTGCAGGAAAGTTTTCAAAAAGTCCTTCTGATTGAACGATTGTGCCCTTTGTTAATGCAACGCTTTCTATAATATGATCTTCTGTAATACTTGCGCGCATCTTAAAGCCGCCGCTTGTTATAGAAAGCCGTGCTACTGCTGCAATAGACGCGAGCGCTTCACCTCTAAATCCAAGTGTAGAAAGATTCATTAAATCAACTTCTGTCGAAATTTTACTTGTTGCATGAGGGCGTGCGCAGTTTTGTAAATCATCCTTTGTCATGCCGCAGCCGTCATCAATTACACGGATTTTTTCTATTCCGCCACCTGTAATTTCAACAGTTATCTGTGAGGCTCCAGAGTCAATTGCATTATCAATAAGCTCGCGCACTACAGCATTAGGACGATCTATGACTTCGCCTGCTGCAATTTTACGGGCAACTTCTGCATTAAGCGTTCTTACAGGGTTTTCAAGACTCATTTTCTTGTTCCGTTTACTTGGCCTTGTTCAGAGAAAATATCAAACTGAGGTTCGTTTCCCTGTTCCATAGGATTTGGTTCGTTCATTAAGATTTGAACTTTACCTTCTATTTCATCAAGCTGTTTTTCCATCCCACCAGCAAGCTTAATGCCTTCTTCAAAATCCTTGAGGGCATCTTCAAGTGAAATATCGCTTCGTTTTATATCATTTGTGAGTTTTTCCAGTTTACTAAGATTTTCTTCAAATGTGTTCATTTTGTTTCCTCCACCTTTGCTTTTATTTTTCCTTCTGAAGGTGTTATCGTAATCATTTCGCCCGATTTTACCTGTGCAGAGCTTTTTATTATATTTCCTTTTTCATCTGTTACCATAGAATATCCGCGGTTAAATATAGTTTGGGGACTTGCATTTTCCAGAATAGTTCTGCAGGTGGCAATTCTTGTGCGGTAATCTTTTATTCTGTCTAAAATCCCGTCCCTAAGCCCCTGTTTTGCATTATCAAATCTGTTTAAAAGCGGCTGCTGGATGTTTCTGAACCTTACTTCAAGAGAAGAAGGATCAAATGCACGTACAATCAGTCGTTTTTTCTCTATTTTTTGTTTAATTTCGTTGTAAAGTTCAGTTTTATAATATGAAATATCCTGCTTAATATCACTCAAAAGTGGAACAGCAAGCTCTGCAGCGGCAGAAGGAGTAGCGGCACGTTTATCGGCAGCATAATCGCACAATGCCCAGTCAATTTCGTGACCTACTGCAGAAATCACAGGAATTTCAGAAGCAGCTACAGCGCGAACTACATTTTCTTCGCTGAACGGAAGCAAATCTTCAAGCGAACCTCCGCCACGTCCAACAATCAGAATATCACAGAGCTTATAAAAGTTTGCAATTTCTATCATTTTCTGTATTGTCTGGGCAGCACCATCTCCCTGAACAAGAGCTGGAAAAACAATTACATTTATATTTTTGTTTCGCCTCTGGCTTACCTGCAGAATATCACGGATTGCAGCACCTGTAGGACTTGTAACAACACCAATTGTATGCGGAAACTGTGGTAAGGCCTTTTTGTTTTCTTCATTAAAAAGACCTTCTGCCGCAAGCTTCTTTTTTCGTTCTTCAAGCATTGCAAGAATATCACCGGAGCCGGTTGCTTCCATTTTATTTACAATAAGCTGGTAGTTTCCCTGAGGCTCGTAAACAGAAATCCGTCCTGTACAGCGGACTTTATCTCCGTCCTTTGGTCTGAACTTAAGGGAGTAGAGGGAACCTTTAAACATTACTGCTTTAAGCTGAGCTGTATTATCCTTAAGCGTAAAATAAACGTGGCCGGAGGTAGAAGGTCTCCAGTTAGAAATTTCACCTTCTACGCAAATAGTTGGAAATGCGCCTTCGAGAATCTCTTTAATATATGAAGTTATTTGTGCTACCGAAAAGACCTGATTCAACAGGCTGTCCTGATCTCCCATGCTTCTTATTTTATCTTAATTCCATTAACTTGTTCAACCAATTGCCGATAAAGAAGTTGATGAAAAGTATTGTTGTTTTATTTGACGAAAAAAATAAATATGAAGATGAAAAGGTTTTTGCAGGAAAAAGTGCAAAAGAATTATGCCAGATTTCTGCTTCTTCCTTTGGTTTTGAAGTACGCTCAATAAGCGGTTGCAGTACAATTACGTCTCTTTTAGAAGAATTAGATAAAATTTGCCGCGAAACTCAGTCTGATTCTTTGATTTTTAGCTATGCAGACTGCCTTTTTGTTAATAAATCGCTTGCACAGGGGCTTTTAAGCACTCATTTGGATTATAAGGCTGAATATACCTTTGCAGAAGGATATCCGGAAGGCTTTGCACCTGAAGTTTTGGATAAAGGAACTATTGCAATCCTTCTTGAATTGTCAAAAACAACAGCTTTGGAACTTGGTTCACAAAAAATAACACGTCATTCGCTTTTTGATATGATTAAAACGGATATAAATTCCTTTGAAGTAGAAACTGTTCTTGCTCCTGTAGACTGGCGTTTGTTCCGTTTTGCTTTTGATTGCCGTAAAAAAGAAAACTTTATTGCGTGCCAGAAGTTGTTTGAGCAGTTTGAAAAGGAACTGTCTGCAGCTGAAGGTCTTGCAAATGCAGATCCAGTTGAACTTTCTAAGGCTGCAGCTTCAAATCCTGGTATATTAAAGACAATTCCGTCATTTTATAATCTTCAGCTTGCTCAAAAATGTCAGGGTAAATGTTCATATTGCCCCTATCCAAAGGCACTTAGCCAGAAAGAAGGAAGAGAACCTGCCGCAGCATCAAAAATTATGGATTACAACAAAGCTTGTTCCCTTATTGACCAGATTGCAGAGTTCTCCGGCGAAGCTGTTGTAGGTCTTTCTGCCTGGGGTGAATGCTTTAATCACCCTGATTTATTGAAAATAATAGAAAAAATCCTTTCGTGTGAAGGACTTTCTGTATTTATAGAAGCAGATGGCTGTTCAATTCCAGAAAACTTTGCATCAGAGCTTGCAAAAGTTGTAAATGCAGCTCCTGAACGTAAAAACGGCTGGCAAAAAATTATGGTAGTTGTTTCTATGGACGGCTTTACTGCTCAAACTTGTGCAGGCTTGCGAGGTTCTGATTTTAATCTTGAAAAATCGGTTGAAGCTGTAAAAAAATTACAGGAAGCAGTTCCAGATTGTGTATACCCTCAGTTTGTGCGCATGAATGCAAACGAACCAGAGCTTGAAAACTTCTTCCGCTACTGGAAAGAAAAATCAAACGCAAGCAAGGGAAACTTTATAATTCAAAAATACAACAGCTTTGCAGGCATGCTTAAAAACGAAGAGCCTGCTGACCTTTCTCCATTAGAACGAAATATCTGCTGGCACCTGCGACGAGACCTTACAGTTTTATGGAATGGTGATGTTCCACTTTGTCACAGCCGCGTTCTTGATGACATTCAGGGCAATGTTTTTGAACAGGGCATCGCACCAGTATGGGAAAAACTAAACGACGAACTTAAAAATCATATAAATCAGAATTATTGTGAAAAATGCGGAGGATGTGATGAGTTCTATACCTTCAACTTTTGATGAACACCAGATAAACATGACAGTAATCGGGGGAAAAGTTAATAATTCTCCTGATGTCTTGAATATGTCTGTAATTCTTCTGCATTCAAGCGCAAGTCATCTTAAGCTTAATGTTTTTGAAAATCTGATGGGCTGTAATTTTCGTTCAATTATTTCTATCGAACATGACAGCAGTAATTACTCTATTGAAGATATCTCAAAAAAGTTTCCTGATATAAAATTCTTTATTCCGCTCGAAAAAGCATCAGACGGCGAACTTATTAATCTTGCAATGAGCGAAATTGATGCAGATTATGTGCTTGTAATAAGAGACAGCCTTTATATTCCAAGTGGTGTTGTGCTTACAAATCTTGCAGATCGACTTACAAGCTCTCAGATTTATTGTATTGTTCCTCGTCTTTTAGATAAAAACAAAAACGGACTTTATACATTGTTTACACCAGGGGCTGAAAAATCTCATTTTGTAATTGATTCTTCATCATTTGTAACAGACGGAAAGAAAACAATCTATCCAAAGGATTATATAGCACTTTATAACCGTAAAAAGTTCATTCAGCTTGGCGGATTTGATCACACAATTAAAACTCCTTACTGGCAGAATCTTGATCTTGCAGTTCGTTCATGGCTTTGGGGCGAAGAAACTAAACTTACAACAATGCTTCAGTTTTCTTATATTGATGAACCTTCGATTGATGACAAAACAATCAATCAGGATTATTTGAAGTACTATCTTAAAAACGAAGTGCCAAAATATAAAAACGAAGCCGCATTTATAAAGAATTCAGCCTTTTATAAATTCTTATTTCATTCTTCCTGCGGATATCTTGAAGCAAAAAAGCAGTTTAATGCCGCAAAAGAATGGGTAGAAAAAAACAAATATCAGTTCAAAATGGATTTACAGACCTTTATAAAAAACTGGCAGCAACCTCAGGTGGAAAGCAATGAAAACTAAAAGAGCAGTAATTGTTCAGTGTCGTTTATCTTCTTCGCGTCTGCCTGGTAAAGCATTAAAAATCCTTGGTGAAAAAACTGTTTTAGCCTGGGTTTTAACTTCCATGAAAAAGGTTAAGGCCGATAAATATTTTGTTGCTACAGATCATGAGTCTTATGAAACTCTTAAACCAATCTGTAAAAAAAATGGGTTTGATTGTTTTGCCGGAGACTTAAATGATGTTTTAAAGCGCTTCTGTGATCTTATAAAAACTCTTAAGGTTGATACAATAATCCGCGCTACTGCAGATAATCCATTTTTGTTTTACGAAGCTGCAGAGGCTAGTGTAGAAGAGTTTGAACAAAGAAATAAAAGCAAAAAGCCTTGCGATTATCTTACATTTACAGGCCTTCCTCATGGTTCTGGTGTAGAAATTTTTAGTGCAGAATCTTTACTTAAAGCCGCAGAGCTTACAGATAATCCTTATGACCACGAGCATGTTGGACCTGCTTTATACAATCACAAAGACAGATTCAAATGTGAGTTTGTAAAGGCTCCTTCTCGTTTTTATTATCCGGATTTGCGAACTACAATAGATACTTTTTCTGATTATATGCGCGCTTCCTGTATTGTTAATTTCCTCAAGGATTGCAAAGAACCGTATACAACAGAACAGATTGTTGACGCATGTAAATCAGATGCAGTAAATAATCCAATTGTTTTTGTACCTTCTGTTGTAAAAGGGCAGGGAACCGGACACCTTCACAGATGTCTTAGTACAGCAATTGAAACAAGCGGATTTGTATATATTCCTGATGATTGTACTCTTGCAGAGACAATTACAATAATCGATGAATATAAAGAAAAGGGGCTCCAGAACTGGCAGATAATTAATCAGCTTCCTGATGAAACATATAAGCCTGTTATTGTTACAGATAATTTTAAGCTTTCTCAAAATCAGGCAGAAGCTTTTTCAAAATGCAAAAAGCTCATTTCTCTTGATGAAGGCTCTGATTATTCTGAATACTGCGATTATCTTTTAGATATTATTCCTTCTTACGATGTTTCGCGCCTTCCAAATCTTTTTGACACAAGCTATATTACAAAACCTTTGAATGTAAGAAAAATTAAGTCTTTGAATATAGAAAAAGTTTTAGTTTGCATCGGTGGTGAAGATCCTGCTGGTCTTACGCTCCCGGCTGCTCAGGCTCTTGTAAAAAATCTTCCAGGGGCCCAGATTACAGCAATTGTAAGTGATGTTGATAAATACAGAAATGTTTTAAATATAAATTTCATTCCTCCTGTAGAAAATCTTCGCGAAAAGATTTTTGAATATGATTTAGTTGTTTCTCATTATGGACTTACAGCTTTTGAAGCAGCGTTTGCAGGATGTGCTGTTATAATGGTTGCAACTACAAAGCTTCATGAACGGCTCGCACAAAAATATGATTTTGCATATATTCCGCATGGAAAAATTGATTCATTAAAAATGCAGAAGGCTCTTGAATCTCCGTTCCTTCATCCAGAAATCAAAATGAGCTTACAGCAAAAATCGCTTGGTTCGTATATTCAAAAGCTTGCATTTGGTAAAAAGCTTTGCTGTCCTGTTTGTGGTGAAAAAGATGGCGAGGCTAATGTGGAAGCTGTCCCAGATCCAATAATTTCCCGCAACGCAGGCAGAACTTACAGACGCTGCAGAACCTGTGGAATTGTTTATATGTCATATACTGCCGAAGAAGAAATGCAGTATAAAAAATCATATTTTTTTGAAGATTATAAAAAGCAGTACGGAAAAACTTACCAGGAAGATTTTGATTCTATAAAAGCACAGTGTGTTCGCAGAATTAAAATTATGAATTTGTTCCATGATAATCAGGGTGGAAAAAACTATCTTGATATTGGCTGTGCTTACGGACCATCTTTAGCCGCTGCAAATGAACTTGGACTTAATCCTTTTGGAACAGATATTTCTGATGATGCAATTCATTATGTAAAAAGCAATCTTCATTTTCCAGCCTCATGCAGCGCCTTCCCGCAAATTGATGTTGAAAAAGAATTTGGAATTACTCAGTTCGATGCTGTTTCAATGTGGTATGTAATTGAGCATTTTAAAAATCTTGATTCTGTATTGGCAAAGATTTCTTCAATATTACGAGACGGGGGAATCTTTGCCTTTGCAACTCCTTCTGGCGAAGGAATTTCTGCAAAAAGCGACATAGACCATTTTTACACAATCAGTCCTATTGACCATTTTTCAATCTGGGAACCTTCTCGTGCACAAAAAATCCTTAAAAAATATGGTTTTGAAGTAGTAAAGGTTGTTTCTACAGGACATCACCCGGAACGTTTTCCTGTTTGTAAAAAAGAAAACATTCAAAAGGGCAGTGTAAGATGGAATATGATAGATAATTATTCAAAGCTCATGCAGCTTGGCGATACAGTAGAAATCTATTGCCGTAAAAAGGCGGAAAAGAAATGAAAAATATAGTTATATTAGGTGCAGGCCTTATGCAGCGTCCTGCTATTCAAAGCGCCAAAAAACTTGGACTCCATACAATTGTTGTAGATGCAGATCCAAAAGCAGTTTGCATTCCGCTTGCAGATGAGTTTTATAAAATTGACTTAAAAGATAAAGAAGGAATCTTAGAGCTTTGTAGTCGCCTTAAAAATTCGCCAGATGGACTTGATGGTGTTTTTACAGCAGGAACAGATTTTAGTGCAAGTGTAAGCTTTGTCTGCGAAAAATTAGGACTGCCTGCCCACAGCTTTGAAGCCGCAACAAATGCAAGTATAAAAACACAGATGCGCGCCTGCTTTGAAAAAAACGGAGTTCCTTCTCCAAAGTTTGTGCGGGCTGGTAAAGAAGATATTACCCCTGCGCTTTTAGAAACTGTACTTTCAAAAATGGATTTTCCTTTTGTTGTAAAGCCTGTAGATAATATGGGTGCCCGCGGTTGCAGAATGGTAAGAACAAAGAAAGAGTTTTTGCCTGCAGTTCAAGTTGCTTCTGAAAACTCGCGCACAGGCTATGCAATTATAGAAGAATATATGGACGGCCCTGAGTTTTCAATTGACGCTTTAGTTTATGACGGAAAGTTTGTTGTAACAGGTTTTGCAATCCGTCATATTAAATACGCTCCATATTTTATTGAAATTGGTCACACAATGCCCGCAGATATCTCTCAGAAAATGCACGACGAACTTATTTCTGTATTTGCGCTTGGTGCAAAAGCAGAAGGCCTTACATGCGGTGCTGCAAAAGCAGATATTAAATATACAAAAAACGGTCCGATGATCGGGGAAATTGCTGCCAGACTTTCAGGCGGATACATGTCTGGCTGGACATATCCTTATGCTTCAGATTTGAATCTTACAGAGCAGGGCATCCTCATAGCAACAGGCAAGGTTCCACAAAAGCTCCTTACTGGTGCCAAACCTGTGACATACACCCCGTCAGACCTTTGCAAAAATCTTCCGTCCCCTTACGAGCTTTTTGAAGTTCCATGCCTTAGAACATCTGCAGAACGCGCCTGGATGAGTATTCCTGGAACTGTTGAATATATAGAAAATATCACAGAGTTTACAGACAAAGCCGTTTTTGATGTTTTGCCTCGTGCTACAGTTTCAATTGGAAGTAAAGTTAATTTCCCAAGAAATAATGTAGAAAAATGCGGAAATATTATTGCAGTAAGTCACGACAGGAATATGGCAATTAAAGCAGCTGAAGATGCGGTATCAAATGTGTTTATCACACTTAAACCCGCAACAAAAGAAACTGATGATTACCTTAACTGCGTAACGCAATCAGATGAAGAAAACTTTCCGCCTGATGCATTTGGTAGACTTAACGAAGCTCAGCTTGTACAACTTGAGGGCGTAATTGCTGCTGATTTTCCTGTTTCTGCAGCCCTTCCTGATTTTTTGAATACAGAGGAATATTCACAATTGACAGACTGGAATTTTAATACAATCTCACAAACCTTAAATAAGTTTGATATTCTTCGTGCAAAACATCCCGAGTTTAATAAAAAAGATTTTTTCAAGGCACTTATGCGCGGAGGTATTCAGGGAGCCGTATATTATTCCGATACTTGCAAGGCAGGTAAAAAATGAAAAAACACGTATTGTTCGTAGCCATATTTTCAATAGTCTCAGTACTTTTTGCAGTAAATGATATTTCACTTATGGATACTGCAAAAAAAGAGGGTATTACACTTTACTGGGATTCTCTTTCAGAAACAGGAATGCTCGAAAAAAACGGACATCAGATAACCTTCCGCAAAGATGAAAGTATTGTAATGCTCGACAATGTGCGCTTTGAACTTACAGATGCACCTGAACTTAAAAATAATAAAATATATGTTTCAAAAAAATTCATGAACGATGCCGACCAGATGTTCAAAGAAAATAATTCAACAATGTTCAAGGTTGGAGCCATTTTAGTAGATGCAGGCCACGGAGGAAAAGATCCGGGCGCTTTGAAAACATATAAAATCAATGGAAAAGACGTAACAATCCAGGAAAAAGACGTAAATCTTAAAGTCGCAAAGCTTTTAGGTGAACGACTTAAAACTGCATATCCAGATAAGCAGATTATCCTTACAAGAAATAAAGATGTTTTCCTCACACTTCAGGAAAGAACAGAAATTGCAAATAATGTAAAAGTAAAAGAAGACGAAGCAGTTTTGTTTATTTCAATTCATGTTAATTCTTCGCTTAATAAAACTTCATCAGGTTATGAGGTATGGTATCTTTCTCCGGGATATCGCCGTACAGTTCTTGATAAATCTTCAACAGATGATAAATCCTTATTCCCGATTTTGAATTCAATGCTCGAAGAGGAATATACAACAGAATCAATTATGATTGCAAAATTCATTATGGACGGTCTTCAAAGTCAGATTGGTAATGAATCAAAGGCCAGGGGAATTAAAGCCGAAGAATGGTTTGTTGTAAAAAACTCTAATATGCCAAGCGTTTTAATTGAACTTGGATTTGTTTCAAACGAAAAAGAAGCCCTGCTTTTGAATAATGATACATACTTGAAAAAAGCTGCCCTTGGAATATATAATGGAATTGCAG
>JBGVAV010000068.1:0-3461 GCA_045224915.1 Treponema sp. | reverse complement strand
GTACGCGCTGAAGGAAGAAATTAAGGGGGTGATTGATGCAAACTAAGGAACTGAAAAAAAACAAACTCTATCTTTTAGAGCTGGAGTATACATACGAAAACGAGGATGGTACTGAATGTGTGGCTCACGATAACCTGGTCGGTTATGTGGTTGGTAAAGATGATGATTTTTTCTTTGGTGCAACTTTCAGTATGTGGAAAGGCAAAATGACAGGAGGAGATACAATGCATCTTACTCTTGAACGGTTTGGAGAATGGGTAAAATCCATCAAGGAGATTTTATAAAAAATGGGTAGACCGCCTAAAAGCGTTGAAGATCATAAAGCCAATGGAACATATAAACCTTCCAGGCACGATGGCCGCGGTATTACGATAGAACCGCTTGAGAAGCTTCCTGCTCCGATAAACCTTTCAAAGAGGGCATCGGATAAATGGGATGAGCTTGTTCCGGCCATGCTTGAAGCTGGTCTTATTTCCATTGTTGATACGGTAATTCTTAAGGATGCATTTATAAGTTATGACATTGCGCAGGATTGCCTGGAAAAAGTAAACGCTTATGAAAGTTATGGCGAGTATTTGTCAAATCTTGACAAAATAAAACAGATGAACCTTCTGGATGTCTACAAAGAACACATGAACCGCTTCCATAAAATTATGATGAAGTTTGGAGTAACACCAGAAGCAAGAACAAGAATGAGGGTAAAGCCAAAAGAAAAGGACGATCAGGACTTTTTGAAAGGGCTTGTGGGGAACGGTTAATGAGTGAATATTCAAGGAACCTTGCAATTTTATTATGCAGTTTGACGGTTTTATTTTTGAGCATGATTGCAATGATTGCCTGCTGCCATGACAACAGGATTATGCAGAAGAACAACGACAGAATGAGGCAAACTATTGTGGAAATGATAGAACAACAGGAGCATCAGGCATCCGAGATCAGACAGATAAAGACTGATACAGAGATCATCCTGAGACTTACAGTTGAGAATGTTTATCTTGAAGAAGAAGATGGAGGTGTAAAATGATTTTTCAAGAAAAAAGATGTTTTTTAAGTGAGCTTTTCAGCGAAGAAGCTGAGGTGGGCTGGTATGCAGTTATAGAGCCTTTTACGGTTCCGGCTGCAGAAGTGAAGTTTAATGGTTCTACAATTCAGGTTCCTGAATTTACCACAGAAGAAACAAAACTTTATTGCATTGACAAGAAGGATGGAAAAACTCAATTCCTGTTTGATAATGCAATGTTTCAGATGCCGATTGCGCCTTTTAAGGATGGTAAAGAGGTCTGCTTTAAGAATTCCTTTTTGAAAAAATATCTTAAAAGGTTTTTGTGCCGGTTTTCTGCCAGGTATATGACCTGGAAAAAATTAAAATAAGGTGCGATATTCCTTCAAACGATGATGTTTTCGATGAAGAAAAGAAGCTTGCATGGTTCACAGAGCCAAAACATAAAATCGCAATGTTTGACGGTTTAAGCCGCTGGTGGTGGCTTTCTACAAAATACCAGGATGATGACGAGGATGCGTCTGCTGCTTACTTCTGCCGTGTGGACGGCAGTGGCTATGCGGGCTACGGCGGCGCGTCGCGTGCGAACAGTTATGTTCGTCCCCGCTTCGTAATCGGAGCTCAGGCGAAAGACTGAGCGGCGCCTTAATCTCCGTGCCCGAAAGGGCGCGGGTACTTGTGAGGAAAATATATGATAGCAACAAAAGCAAAAGAATCAATTGATCAGGCAGTTTGTTATGAACTGCAGAACATCGTAAAAGAATACGGTCCAACTTACCACAGTACGCATGAAGGCTATGCAGTGCTTAAAGAAGAAGTTGAAGAAGCTGCAGCGGACATGAAGGAGCTTGAAGAGATGCTGGAACATCTATGGGAAACCATAAAGATAAATTTTTCAGTAGATAACGAGCTGACAAGATTAAAAGGCGTTGCAGTTGCTCTTGCCGGCGAAGCTGTGCAGTGTGCTGCAGTTCTGGAAAGATTTTTAAGCACAGTCGGAGGCACCAGCAATGAATGAGTGGCACTATCTTGAAGATGGCAAGTTTCCTGAAAACTACAGGCGCGTGCTTATAACTGTTCTTGACGATGAAGGTAAGCGCGTTGTTGTTTCCGGTATGTTTGTAACAAAGATTATAAACCGCCATAAGAAAACAAAAAAGATATGGTACTGGCTTTATGACAGCGACGATGTTTTTGTAACAAGCGGCTCTCCTGGCGAATGTTCAAAGCCTATTGCCTGGATGCCATTTCCAGAGCCATGCGGGGCCCGAAAGTGAAGGAACGCAAGGAACCGTGGAAAGAGTTGGGATTAAACAAGTCCACTTATTACTATCAGCTGAAGCACGGCAAACTTTCTGCAAATTACAGGGTGCCGAAAACTGCAAAAGGAAGATATAGCGGACTTGATTACAAAAACAGCCAGGAAAAGCTTGAAGCCATCCGCGAAAAATACAGAAACGGAGTTCCAAGCGGGACCATAGAAGAGTGGCTGGGAATTGAGAGCTAAAACAATTGCGTAAATACGCAAAAATTTCAGTTACGGAGGACTGAATATGACTAAAGAAGATTTACAGAAAGCCCGTGATGAGGGTAAAACAATTCAATTTAATTGTGCAGGGGACTGGATGGACTGGGACAACCCTGATTTTACTGCAGATCCAGAAGATTACAGAATCAAGCCGGAAGTAAAACAGTTAGAAGAATTGAAAGCCCAGGAAGGGCTCCCTGACGAGATTATAACCGAAATTCTGAAAACAAAGGATATAAACAAAGCGTATAAAATTTTGATACAGAGCGCTGTCTTGTTTTATCACTTAAATGGTCAAAATACATGGAAAACAGAAGCGGATTATTTCAGGGATTTTCCTTTTACTGTTCATTATCTTGATGGCGGCACCGTTGTCGGTGAGCTTTTAGAAAAATATGCCACAGAAAAGGGGATATGGTAAAATGAAAGACGAAGAAATGGCAGAAGAATTTGTTAATGAAAAATGTAAAGATTGTTATATGTGTTCTTATAGTGAATACAAAAACCCATACAAAAAATGCCAAAGAAGGAAAGATAGAAAACAAGCCTTCCTTGCAGGATATAAAGCGGGCTTCAAAGATTGTTCCAAAGCAAGATTAAATACTACAACTATATCAGATTGCCCGATTAAATATGAGTGGCATGACCTGAGAAAAAATCCAAGAGATTTACCTACAGAAGATTGCAAAGATTATCTTGCAATCGCTTTAGATGATACAGAGCCAGGTGTTTTTATGTATATTGCAAGTGAACAAGGGCAATGGGAATGGGAACCAAGAAGAATTGCTTTTTATACTAATGACCAGATAAAAGCCTGGTGTGAGATACCGACTTTTGAGGAAGCAGAGGGAAATGATAAGCGAAGCTCTTAATATAGATTGCATGGAATACATGAGCACTGTTCCTGATAAGTTTTCTGATCTTGCTATTGTA
>JBGVAV010000067.1:0-17830 GCA_045224915.1 Treponema sp. | reverse complement strand
GCGCAGGGCATAGTTTTCTTTTACAGGCCTGTGCCCCGCAAAATAAAGTGCCTTCTTTGCATTCTTTTTCCCAAGCAGCTCTTTCATAATACCGGCAGCAGTAGAATTTTTTACCTGACCATTTTTTGTCCAGATGAGGCCTGCAACAACAGCATCATCAAAGCGTGCATCAATAATCTGTTCGCGTGTAAACGAAGCGGCAGGCTCTGCATGAGAAACAACATAATTTTTTCCAGCTGCAACAAGAGGCAAAAGGTTTTCATATTTTGCAATAAGATTTACGAGTTTTTCATCATAATATGTGAGCATGAACTTTTTGAACATTTCACCTTCATCGGCATATTTATAGAAGGCATAGTCGCCGCCAAAATTGCAGTTCAAAATATTTTCGTGATTTCCTTTTAAAAAGTGAAAGTTCTGAGGGAATTCTGTTTTTAATGTTAACAGGGCGCATAAAGCGGCAAGATTTAAAATCATCTCCTGCTTCATATAAAATCCGGTATAGTCGCCTTTTGCAAACTCAAGAGAAATTAATTCCCAGCGGGCTGCATATAATTCTGTATGAACTCCATCCCCTACGCAAATTACATCAACAAGCTTTTTCTGAAGCGCCTCATATACCGTGAGTTTTTTTCCATTTTCTTTTGTGCCGCAGAATTTTTTAGGAAGCTCATAATTCAAAATATTTGCAATAAAATTTGGACGTGCATGAATATCAGGGATAATGATTGCAGGAAGCTCGCGGCTATCTTCCTTGTAAAGTTCAAGAAGACTTCCTGGTTCGTCCATGCAATTTAGCGGCCTGTATAATTTTTTTGGCGGCAATAAGCTTTCTAAAGCAAGTTCATCACACGCTTTTTGAGCAAGAGAAAAAATAAAATCATAAGAAGGAAGCTCTTCCATGCAGAGACACTCTTTTACAGAGCTTAAAGCGGCATTTTTTTTTGACACCTTTTCACCTTCCGGTTATGAAATTACAAGGCTCATGTTGCCGATTGTGATTTTATCTCCAAGATTGAGCTTTACGTACTTATCTGATGGAATCTTTACTCCATTAACAAAAGTTCCGTTTGTACTCTGCTCATCCTTAATAAAATAGGCATCCTTAATTTTTTGAATTACAGCATGATGTCGGCTTGCAAGCTTATTATCTACAACAACATCATTGTCGTACTCGCGTCCTATTGTAATTTTGGCAACAAGACTGACTTTTTTGTTGTTGAACATAAGATACGAAGCAGGTTTTGCTTCTCCATAAGATTTAAGCTGTTTGCCAACCGGCGACATTGTCTGTATTGTTTCGTTACTCATAACTGCTATTATATAATGAATATTCTAACTTAGCAATTTTTTTATAATTCATTGCAGGCACTCTGCACTAGTGATGTGTAATAACCAGAGGCTTGAATACAGAGAACATAGGAATTTCGTCTTTAACAACTTTTATAAAGACTTTTATAGCCTTTTTAAAAGCTTTCCTTTCTTCTTCACTTAATTCTGCAAGTTTTGCAAGCATCTTTCCGCCGCAAACAATCTTATTCTGGTCAATTTCATAATTTGTTTTTGCCCCGCTTGCATAAATTACACTAAAGAAGGAATCTATAAATTTCTTACGTTCTTCGTCTGTCATTGTATTAGCCCAGGCATTAAAGGAGGTGTAAAAAATTTCGGAAGCTTCATCAAAAGCCCCAGCTGCTTCGAACTCCGGCCCCATGACATTCCAGGAAAAAGGATCATGCTGTAAAATGCCATCTGCAGAGCACGCAACAATCTTATACTGATTCACATGCTCAAACATCATGCCTACAACACAAAACTCAGGGAAAAATGCAAAAACCCTGTCTTTTATCTGCTGGAACTCCGGACGCTCGTAAACAGGAGCAAAAAATCCAGGGCCATCAAAGTTATATACAGCATCAAGACGTCCAAGCGATTTTTTAGGAACAGACATGCCGCCAAATACGCTAAGGTTGCCGCCTTTAGAATGCCCCGTAATTATAAAATGTCCCTTCAACGCCCCCATAGCCCTGCCAATATAATCGCGTGTATCCTTTTGGGCAGGAACTTCAGGCATATATCCAAGATTAAAATCCTCGTACCAACCAACAATTGTATCGTCGGTGCCACGGAGTGCTACAACAAAACGGTCTTTTTCAAGCTGATATGTAAGGGCACTAAACTGTTCAATTGCTTTTTCATCTATTTTATTAATAAAACCGCACACCTTAACATTTGAAAAACGGCGTGATTTTGCGGCAGTTCTGAGCAATTCCGGTGTAAGAGGATTAATCATAGCGCCCATGTTACAGCGTGTTTCAAAATCCTTTGAGGCAATAAACCTTTGGGCAAGCTCTAAAAGCGTTATTTTCTGATTGAATTCCGAAGAAACAAGTCCTTCTATATTATTATACGCAATCTGACTCAAAATGAGTGCGTCTACACTGTTAAAATCACTTTGAGAAAAAGTAAGGTCTCCGCGCATTGTGAGGTAATCCATGAGATTAAAAGATTTCTGTTTCATTTGACTTATACTACTTCCTATCTTATAATTTAACCATGCGAAAAAAGTTCGGCAAGTTAAAAATACTTATGATCTGCTTTTCTTCATCCTTGCTCATTTGGATTTCACTAGCCCTTTTTTCTGTATATAAAAACCATAATATAAATAAAAAGGTTTCCGTAATAACCCAACTTTCTACAAAGCCTCCCGTTGACCGCGTTGACAGAACATACTTTGCAATCACAAAATCAAACAGCTGGACAGAAACAAATGACATGAATCTGTTTTCGTACGAGGCAATTCTTGCAAATACAACAGATACAGACTTAAAGGACTGGTGCATCAAGCTAAAAATCCCCGCGCAAACCTCTGTAGAAAACACCTGGGACTGTACAGCTTATATAGAAGATAATTACCTTTACCTTAAAGCCGAAGAACACGTAAATGAAAAAATTAATTCTAAAAGCGAATCACACTTTGGCTTTCTTTTGATTTCTGAAAATGATTTAACCTTCCGTTCTGCAGTAATCACCGGACGACTTTGCAAAAGACTTTCTTCAAATCTGTTATTCATTGCCTGTATTCTCATGGCTGTAATTTCGTTTATTGCTTTTCTTTACGGCTTTGTAATTCAAAAGATTGTTAAAAATCAGGCACAACTTACAAAGCAGAGACAAGACCACGACAATCAGATTATTGAACAGACAATGAAGACCTTCTCTAACTTTATTGATAATAAGGATACTTACACACAAGGTCACTCTACCCGCGTTGCGGCATACGTACGCGAAATGGCAAGACGCATGGGGCTTGATGAACAGACACAGCTCAACATGTACTACGCAGGGCTCATGCACGATATTGGAAAGCTCACAATTGCAGATGATGTTTTGAATAAAACAAGCCGCCTTTCTACAGAAGAATGGACACTCATCCAGCAGCATACAACAAACGGCGCAATGCTTCTTAAGAACTTTACAATCTTGCCAGAAATAAATGATGCAGTACTTTATCATCACGAACGATATGACGGAACCGGCTACATGAATCGTATGAGCGGAAAGAACATACCTCTTGTTGCCAGAATGGTCGGAATTGCCGATGCCTACGATGCCATGAATACAAACCGCTGTTACAGGCTCAAGTTCTCGGAAGAAAGAATAATTTCGGAGCTGGAACGTTGCCGTGGAAAGCAGTTTGACCCGGACATTGTTCCATACCTCATATCAATGATAAAGGACGGTACGGTTTACAGGTTGTAATCATTCGTCAGAAATGGCATGATTTATATAAAAAAAACAAAAGGAGTTAAGTAAACAAAATGGATCTTATCTACGGTATCAAGGACAAGCCAAAACTTGGAAAAGTAATTCTGTTTGCATTACAGCAGTTACTTGCAATCATGGCTGCAACAATTGCAGTTCCAGCAGTAGTTGGACACGGACTTTCTGCTTCGGCTGCGTTGTTTGGTGCAGGTATAGGCTCAATTGTCTATCTGCTTTTTACAAAGGGTTCAAGCCCTGTATTCTTGGGAAGCTCTTTTGCATTCCTTCCATCAATGTTCAGCGCCTTTGCAGGAGCCGCAACACTTGGACTTACAGAACAGGCTGGTTACTGGGGACTTATCATCGGTGCCCTCATGGCAGGTCTTGTATATGTAATCATCGCAATTGTAGTTAAATTCTGCGGTGTAGACTGGATCAGCAAGCTCATGCCTCCAGTAATCATCGGTCCTACCGTAGCAATCATCGGTCTTAGCCTTTCTGGAAACGCAGTTGGCGACCTTATGAAAACAAACATCGAAGGCGGAAGTCCTTACATCTGTATTGTATGCGGACTCGTAACACTTGCTGTAACAATGCTCTGTGCAACATACGGAAAGAAAATGGGTAAGCTCATTCCTTTCATCATTGGTATTCTTGCAGGTTACCTTGTTGCATCATTCTTTGCACTTATTGGAAAAGCTACAAACAGTGCAGAACTCACAGTAATTGATTACAGTGCTCTTAAAAACTGCGGCTTATTCGCACTTCCAAAGTTCACATTCTTACTTGGTGGCGGCGAAGGTCTTAAAGCAGTAACAGGAAAATACCTCATTGCAATTTTTGCAGCTTATGTACCAGTTGCATTTGTAGTATTTGCAGAACACCTTGCAGACCACAAAAACCTTTCAAGCATCGTAGGTCAGGATCTTCTTGAAAACCCAGGACTTACACGTACATTGCTCGGAGACGGAGTTGGTTCTATTGCCGGTGCATTCTTTGGCGGATGTCCAAACACAACATACGGTGAATCAATTGCCTGTGTAGCTATTACACGCAACGCCTCTACAGTTTCTATCTGGGGTTGTGCATTTGCTTGTATTCTCTTCTCTATGATTAGTCCTATTGTTGCATTCCTTGAAACAATCCCTAGCTGCGTAATGGGTGGTGTTTGTATTGCCCTTTACGGATTCATCGCAGTATCAGGTTTCAAGATTTTCCAGACAGTAGACCTGAACAAAAACCGCAACCTCTTTGTTGCCTCAATCATCTTCATCACAGGTGTAGGCGGCATGGTTGTAAGCTTCGGAGCTGTAGAAATCCGTACAGTAGCCTGCGCAATCATTCTTGGTATTCTTACCAACGTAATGCTTTCTGGCGAAAAGGAAGAAACAGAAGAAGCTAAGGCTGAATAATCTTTTCCCGGGCTATAAAGCCCGGGATTTTTTTTCTTGTTTTTTCATATTTTTGGAATTAGAATAATTATTATAGAAAATATTCGGAGTTCAAGATATGAGAAAACACATGTTTTGTAAACAAATTCTCTGCTTGACCATCCTTGCATTTGCGCTCGTAGTGTCAGGCTGTTCATCCAGAAATCAAAAAAAATCAGGGCAAAAACTCAACGACGACAATGACCATTCTCAAAATCAGATTCAAGATACACCGCCTGCCCTGCAATCGATTATTATTAATAAAGAATATCTTGATTCTTATAAGCCTCAGAAAACAGACTACAATTTTTATTTTACTTATAAAATCGTTCATTCGTGGTGGGATGCGGTTGCCCTTGGAATGGAAGATGCAGTACGCCAGTTTGAAGAAAAAGGGATTCACATTACTTATGATTACAGGGCTCCTGAAGAAATGTCTGCTTTAGATCAGGTTCAGCGCATTAGAAAAGCGGCAGCTTTAAACGAGTATGATGTTCTTGGAGTTGATGTTGCCGACATAGACATTGTAACTCCTGTAATAAATCAGATTATTGCACAAGGTCATAAGATTATGACTTTTTCAAGTTCCGACTCGGGCAAAGAAAACGGCTGTAACAGGATTGCCTATGTTGGAAACACCCATAACATGGAAGATGGCGAAGACCTTGCCGAAGCCCTCTGCCAGTATCTAAATTACAAAGGCAAGGTTGCAATGCTTGTAGGAAACGAAGGCGCTCCCTGCCACGAAGACCGAGCCAAGGGCGCCCGAAAAGTTTTTGCAAAATATCCGGGCATTGAACTTGTTGATGTAAAATACGACGAAGACAACGATGTAAAGGCTTATAATTTTACAAAGGATTTTCTTGCCGCCTACCCCGACCTCAATGGAATTATCTGCTGTAACATGAGTAATTCTGTAGGAGCCGGCCGTGCAGTTGAAGAAGCAGGAAAAGCCGGAAAGGTAATAATTGTAGGTATGGACCATGACGAGCGTGCTCTTAAATATATGCGCGACGGAATTATTTATGCGCTTGCGATTCAGGACTGTTACTCAATTGGTTTTGACACAATTACAACTGCTGTAAAAATTGCTGACGGGGTTTTACCGGGAAGCTTGTATCCGGAAAAAACTGAGGAAACAACAACAGTCTTTTATCAAAAAGATGCTGCCGGCCTTTTGCGCTCGCTTTATGGTGTAATTGATTAGGAGTGGCCGGTATGAAAAAAAATGTAAAAAGAATAATTCAAATCAGTTTTGTTAGTTTTATTGTCCTGCTCTTTCTAACACTTCTTGTTCTTTCATTAAGAACTTCGGAAAAGACACGTCAAACAACAGACAGCGCAATTACAAAACTCAGTTCCTTCTTTATTCAGGAAATTGCCAAAAGCCGCACTACCCTTGTTGTAGAAGAGCTTACTAAAAAAAGAAATTATATAAATAATGCACTTTCTGTTCTTAAGGAAGATGATTTAAGTTCTGTAAAAACCTTCAGGGAATATCTTGGAAACATGAGAAATCTCTTTGGACTTGATACCTTTGCCCTTGTAGATGAAAACGGCCTTGTTTACACATCACATAGTACCTGCTCCGGAAAAACACGCTATCCATTCCTGGCCCAGCAGATAACCCAACCAATTTTTTCTACAGTTACAAACTACGGCGGAGACAAACAGGTCTTCATGGCAGTTCCTGTTTCGGGAATCTATTTTAACAATTCAAAAATCACTGCCTGCTTTGTAGAAATAAATATTGACCAGATGATGCAGGCTATGACCTACCGTCAGGAAAATATGGATATTTATTTTAATCTGTATTATAAAAACGGTGAAAGTCTGACTAAATCAGAGTTTGGAGAATTTGCAGTTGGACAGAATATTCTTTTGGCAATAGACAGTCTGAACATAAACAAAGATAAAATTCAAAAAATTAAAAAAGATTTTAACGAAGGGCAATCAGACTTTGTTGACCTGACTTACGATGGCGAGACTGCACACTTGTATTATGTTCCGGTTAGTAACACCGGCTGGATGCTTACAATCCTTGTTTACGAAACTTCAATCGGAGAACAGATTGGAACCAGCATTTCTTCACTCATGTATCACACAAGACTTCATGCCATTATCACAGTTGCAGTAATCATGCTGCTCTTTATTATTTTGATTCTGGTTATACGTGCCAATTCAAAACACATGATTAATCGCGAAAAAGACATTAGTCATAAAACAAAGCAGGCCTACGAAAAACTTAATAAAGAAACACAGGCCATGCAGATTATTCACTCCGTACTTGATTCCGGACCTTGGACAATGGAGTTTGATGAAAATAATCAGGTTGTAAAATGTACATGGTCAGCCACCTTCCGCAAGCTTGTCGGCTTTGACTCAGAAGAAGAATTTCCGAATAAACTGGAATCGTGGTCAGACAGGCTGCATAAAAGTGATAAGGCCAGGGTTTTAAAAGCCTTCTGGGATACTGTAAATGATACAACAGGTCAGACTGTTTACGATGTTGAATACAGGCTCTTAACAAAGGAAAAAGGCTGGAGATGGTACCACGCCGCCGGAAACGTTATACGCGATGCAGACGGCTCTCCTCTCGTCTTTGTTGGACTGTTTATTGATATAGATGAAAACAAGAAAAATGAACTTGATCTTTTGGAACAGTTTAATATTGTAAATGCCCTGAGCCGCGATTATGCAAATATTATAAGCATAAGAATTACAACCCGCACAATAAAACCAATCAAACTTTCGGGCTTTATTCCGGATTCCTTTAAGCAGAATGATTCTCTTGATTCTACTTACGAAAGCTTCTTTACTGAATATATTGCAGACCGCGTTTATTCTGAAGACAGGGCATTTATGGAAAAAGCCATTGCCCTTGATACTGTAATAGAAAAACTTACTGGCACCGACGAATATTCTTCAAGCTATCGTATAGAAGAATCTGGCGAACTTCATTTTTATGAATTCAAATTCATGAAGCTCAACTCTGACACAATCATTGTCGGTTTTATGAATATTGATAAAATGATTAAAGATGCTAAAGAAAAAGAAATGCTCATTGCCCTTTCCGAAACAGATCAGATGACAAGTCTTTTAAACCGTGTAAGCGGCGAGAAAAAAGTAACAGAGCATCTTAAAAACGGAGACGGAGGCTTCCTGCTTCTTCTTGATGTTGACCACTTTAAATCAATCAACGATACCTTTGGACATGGTGTTGGAGACCAGGTTATCATCCAGGTTGCAAAGTGTCTTAAATCGACCTTCCGCGAACATGATATTGTATTCCGCTTAGGTGGAGATGAGTTCTCTGCTTATGCTGCAGAGGTAACAACTAAGAAAATTGCAAATCAGATTATTAAACGCTTTATAGCAAACCTTGAAACAATTGTTATACCGGAGCTTGGAGACAGAACCATAACTGCAAGTATTGGTGCAACAATAATTAAGTCTGGCACCCCCGTTAATTTTAACGAAAAATATAAACTCATTGACGAAGGTGTTTACGAAAGCAAAAAGGTAGAAGGCTCGCACGTAACTTTTAAAGATTAGAAAGCCTTTTCTATAACTTCAAGTACATTGCTTACAGGAATAAACTTAAGTCCCTCTTTTACGTAGGCCGGAATTTCTTCCAGGTCGCGTTCGTTTGCTTTTGGAATTATAATTGTCTTTATTTTGTTTCGTTTAGCAGCAACAGTCTTTTCCCGCAAGCCACCAATTGGAAGCACCTGACCTGTAAGACTAAGCTCACCTGTCATGGCAAGATGCGGCTTTATTTTTTTGCCAGTAAGCAGCGAAACAAAAGTTGTTGCCATTGTAATGCCGGCGCTCGGGCCATCCTTTGGAGTTGCTCCTTCCGGAATGTGAAGGTGTACAATATTATCATCAAACCATTTGGCTTCTTTTATACCCTTCTCTACTGCATAACGACGAGCCCAGTTAAAGGCAATCTGACTTGATTCTTTCATTACGTCGCCCATCTGACCGGTAAGAACCAAAGAACCTTTTCCGGCAAAGCTTACGGCCTCTAACAGCAAAGTGTCTCCACCCATGCTTGTCCAGGCAAGACCAATTGCAGTTCCAGGAACTGAGGCAACTTTTATCTGGCTTTCGTCAAAGTCTGGTTTACCAAGGTATTTGTCTAGGTCTGGGGAGTCGATGGTGATAATGGATTGCCGCGCTTCGCTCGCAATGACGGAGGCCTTGTCTGCAATGACGGAGGATTTTTGAACAATCTCTGTTACAAGCTTGCGATGAATTTTATCAAGGCATTTTTCGTAGTGACGTACACCGGCTTCGCGGGCATATTCTTTGGCTATACGATCAAGAGCTGTTTTTGTATATTTTACCTGACCTTTTTTAAGGCCATTTTTTTCAAGACTCTTTGGAATGAGGTACTTCTTTGCAATTTCCAATTTTTCCTGGTCTATGTAACCGCTAAGCTGAATTATTTCTGCACGGTCAAGAAGCGGAGACGGAATGCTGTCCAGAGTGTTTGCTGTAAGAATAAAGAATACATTCGAAACATCAAACGGCAAATCAAGATAATCATCGCGGAAAGAATTATTCTGCTCAGGATCCAATACTTCAAGCAAAGCACTGGCAGGATCTCCGTTGTGACTTGAACCCATCTTATCAACTTCATCAATCATAAAGACTGGGCTGGCACTCTTTGTAATTTTGAGACCCTGAAGAATTTTTCCAGGCATAGCTCCAATGTAAGTTCTTCGGTGCCCTTTGATTTCTGCTTCGTCTCTCATGCCACCAACACTAAAGCGGAAGAAAGGCTTTTTCATGGCAGCAGCAATTGAACGTCCTACACTTGTCTTACCAACACCAGGAGGTCCAACAAGTAAAAGAATTGAACCTTTACTGTCGTTCTTCATTTTGCGAACGGCAAGATATTCAATAATTCTTTTCTTTACATCATCAAGACCAAAGTGATCACGCTCCAAAATCTTCTGAGCTTCATTAATATCAAAGTCGTCCATTTTTGAACTGCCCTCTGTATTCCATGGAAGCTTACAGATAAGATCAAGGTAATTGCGTGTTACCATATATTCAGAAGAACCAGGTTCCATCATGCGGAGCTTTTCAAGTTCGTTGTTAGCAGTCTCTAACACTTCGCCTGTTAACTTAAGCTCTTCTATTGCCTTCTTAAATTTCTGATAGTCTGTAGCGTCACCGCCGAGAGTTTCGCCAAGCTCTTCCTGAATAGACTTCATTTCTTCGCGTAAAAAATATTCACGCTGATTTTTTTCTACCCTGTCATTAAGCTCACGCTGGATTTTCTTTTGAACACGAAGAAGCTCCTGTTCCTTTTTAATGAAAATCAAAACCTGTTCCATGCGGGCACGAACATTAAGAGTTTCAAGAATCTTCTGCTGTTCGTTTTTATCAACGTTTAATATAGAAGCAATAAAGTCTGCAATTTTTCCAGGGTTATCAATATTTACCATATTAAGGCGCATTTCTTCGCTGAACAAAGGATTGTTTTCGCTAACTTCCTTCATTTCGCTGAGAAGAGCACGGGTAAGAGCCTTTACTTCAAAAGTGTCGGCCTCTTCTTCTTCAAGATATTCAACTGCAACAGCAACTGGAGCCGAACTATGCAAAACCTTACGAATCTTAAAGCGCTTTACTGTCGAGATAAAAATATTAATTCCACCATCCGGGAGATTTACCTTTTTAAGGATGCGGGCTGCGGTACCAACACGATGCATGTCGCTGGCAGTTGGAGTCTCTGTATCATTCTTGAGCATAACGATTCCAATAAATCCACCTTCTTCGTATGCCTTTTCTACAACCTTAACGTCCTCTGGGGCATTTATCATAAGCGGCGTAAAAATGCCAGGAAAAATAGGACGCGACTGTAATGGAATCAAAAGCAGTTTGTCTGGGAGTATATTCTCTGTCGGGATTATGGATCCTGAATTTATATCATCATCTAAAATTTGTGCCATATGATTAAATATACTAAAAGAAAAAGTAAAAGGCAAATAAATAATAAAAGTGCATAAATATAAAAAACAGACTTCCGGTCGGAGAAGGGTTTTGCAAAACCGCAGCCTAGGCTGCTACACGCTGAAGTGCCTTGGAACTATATACTTGGCCGCCTTGCGGCCGCACTTCAGAGTGTTTTTGAAAACCCTTCCCCTCCCTCGCGTCTGTTTTTCAGATGTTTCCTTTTATATATATGTTTTCATTTGACTTTTTCTCTTACTAATTTATATTTTCCCTTTGACAATTTACATTAATTCCATTATTATAATGATTACAATTTTATATAATAGGATAAACTTATGCAGATGACTAAACAGTATCATACGACATTACAGAACGCAGGAATACGGCCTTCCATCCAACGCACGGCTATTTATGCATTTTTATGCGAACACCCCGTACATCCAGATGTAGAAACTGTTTATGATGCTTTGAATCCTATTTATCCTACGCTTTCCAAGACTACTGTTTATAATACGCTCAAGCTTTTTGAAGAAAAACATATTGTTCAGTCTATCAAAATTGAAGATGACAAGCTGCGATTTGATGCGGAAATGCGTAATCATTACCATTTTAAATGTATAAAATGCGGGAAGATTTTTGATATTTTCCTGGATGATGCTAAAATGCCAGATCAGAACGAATATGCTTCTTCTCTTCCACAGGGCTTCTCTTTAAGCAAAATTCAGACAAACCTGTGGGGTCTTTGTAAAGACTGCGCAGAATAAAAATTTACTAACCTTCATTCCTATTTTCTCCGATATAAACGATATAGAAGTGTTCTAATTATGTTTAGAGGGGAAAACCAATATGAACAAAAAAACAGCTTTTAGTTTTATCTCATGCGCAGCAGCTCTTATTATGATTTTTTCAGCCTGTGCTTCAAAACCGGCGGAAGAAAAACCTATGTCCGCACTGGATCTCATGAAAGCGGGAAAAACAGATCAGGCCCGCGGAATGTTCCAGATTGATACAGATATTAATGCTATAGACTCAGATGGAAACACACTGCTTCATCTTTGTGCAGCTCTTAATGATTACAGCTCAATAGAATATTTTCTGTTCAAAGGCGCCGATTCAGAAATCAAAAATAAAAACGGCGACACTCCCCTTCACATTGCAATAGAAAATGATTCTTATGGTGCTGCAAAGGTTCTGGCCGCTGTTGGTTCTAATCTTTTTGCACACAACGGTATGGGCGAAACTGCACTTGATATGGCACTTGAAAAAGATCAGCGCTATTATGATGTATTTATAAACGAAGATGCCGCAAAGCTTCGCTATGACAACGGAAAAACTCTTGTTCATTATTTTGTTCAGTCAAAAAATATCCGTGGTGTAAATGCATGTATAAAAGCAGGTCTCCCTATTTCTGTAAAGGATGAAAACGGCAAAGCTCCGCTCGACCTTGCATTTGAAGATATTAACAATCCTACATCTGTAGAAATTGCAGCAATCCTTATTCAAGGTAATGCAGATCCTGTAGAAACAGATTTTTCTTATTTCCAGGATGCTGTGGCTGCACGCAATTTGAACCTGCGCCTTGATGATGGTCAGACTCCGCTTCATTTAAGTGCAATTATGGGCCACAACGCAATTGCTTCTTACCTTTTGGAAAACAATGCAAACACAAGCGTTCAGGATAGCTCTGGTGCGACACCACTTCATGAAGCAATCCGCTACGGAAACCTTGAAATTGCAAAAATGCTTTTGGATGCAGGTGCAAACATCAACGCAAAGGATAATCTTGGAAAAACTCCAATTATGCTCATTATCCCAAAGGCAAAAATCACAGAAACATATAATCTTCTTATCCGCTACAAGGCAGATTTGAATCAGGCAGATACTTACGGTGATACTGTACTTCACACAGCAACAATGCTCAGAGCAGGCTCGGGCGTAATCAAGCTTCTTACTTCTAACGGAGCAGATATCAACGCACGTAACAAGGAAGGTGTAACACCGCTTACAATTGCAATTCAGTCAGAAGACATTCAGACAATTAAATATCTTACTGCAAACGGTGCAAGCATCCATACTCAGGATACTCATGGAAAATCTCCATTGAGCATGGCTTTTGAAATGAGCAACGATGTATTTGAAGCAACACTCAACGAGAATAACTGTAACACTCAGGATTCAGAAGGAAATACACCGCTCCATATTGCTTTAATAAATGGCGCTCCAATGTCAAAAATCCAGCACATCATTGGACTTACTCAGGATGTGAATATCCGTAACAAAAACGGAGACTCACCTCTTTATCTTGCATGCGTAAAAAATATGGAACAGGTAGGAAAGCTTCTGCTCGAAAAAGGCGCAGACATTTTCTCTACTAATAAAGATAACAATTCACCACTCAGACTTGCCCTCAAAAATGGAGGAAAGCTTCAGAGCTGGCTTATTACTTCACGTACAATTGTTTCTACAGATGGAAGTGGAAACACAGTTCTTCACTACGCTGCAGACTGGGAATACGCAGATGCAATTAAAACTCTGCTCGAAAAAGGTGCAGATATCAACGCAAAAAATGCAAACGGCGAAACATGTATATTTAATGCTGCCAAGAGCAATAACCCTAACATAATTCAGATGCTCGTAGATGGAGGAGCTTCTGTAAAAGACCGCGATAATCTTGGAAGCACACCTCTTCATATTGCAGTTCGCTGGGGCGCACAAAAATCGGCAGAAAAATTAATTAAGCTTGGTATAAACATCAACGCTCAGAACAGTGCCGGAAAATCTCCTTTGGCAGAAGCTGTAATTGCAAACAAATATGACGTTACAAAATATCTGCTCGAAAATGGTGCAGATCCAAACTCATGCGATGCAAACGGAATTACTATTTTGATGGATACAATCCGCGCTCAGAATGCACAGATTGTAAAACTTCTGCTCAACTACGGTGCAAATCCAAACCTTCAGCAGATCAACGGACAGAACGCCTACCACGAAGCTGCATACATGGCTAATATAGAAATCATCAGCCTTATTCGTAACGCAGGTGGAAATCCACTTTCTCGTGACAAAGAAGGAAATACACCTTTCTCAATTGTTCTTAAAAAAGACATTAAGGTTATAAATGAAGTACTTGGAAATTCCTACAATATTACAGACAGCGATGGAAACTCACCACTTCATATTGTAGTAAAAAATAAAGGAAGCACTAAGCTCCTCAGAACTTTGATTGACCGCGGATATCCTTTGGATACACGTAATGCAGACGGATATACACCATTGAACTATGCAATTGAAGCTGGAAATATTGCAATGGCCGAAATTCTTCTTGAAAAAGGAGCAAATCCCTTCCAGACAATCGATAAAAAAGGTACAAACGGTGTAACAATTGCACTTGATAAGGCAGATAAGAAAATGATTGAAAATATCGTTAAATATGCTGCCGGTATGAGCGATATTCAGGGAAATACAATTTTACACTATGCTGCTAAAACTTCCTCTATCGAAATTGTGAAAAATCTGTTATCATATGGTATAGCAACAAATGTTAAGAATGTTGCTGGTGACACTCCATATACAGTTGCTGTAAGATGGAAGCGTCCAGATATTGCAGAATTATTAAAAGGGAATTAAAATAGTAGTAGGGCTTATAGGAAAAAAAGCGGAGTAAAAAATGGATACTATTACAGCGGATTCATTACATGAAAACCTCACCTTCACCGGCGATTTGATGATAGACAGTACATTTGTACTTTTACCACAAACTGCCCCTGTAACAAATGAACTCATTAAAGCCCTTAGAGAATGGGAGTTTGATTCTTTCTATTGCGAAGGAAACCTGAGCCTTGGTGGCGATATTGGTATTTCTGTAAGCACAGGCCTTGATGACAAGAAAGAAGACGCTAATGCTCCTAAAATGGGTGAATCTCTTAAAGCTGCAATTGAACGCTCAAAGAATATCCAGCTTGATAACAGCGATAAAGCCCGCATGGATATGGTTCAGAAAGTATATGAAGAATACATGAACTATATCGAAAGTGTATTTACTCACTATGCAACTCACAAAGAAATTGATCAGGATGATTTGTCGGAGACTGTAAAAGAACTCTGCGTATTCATCAAAGAAAATAAACGATTTATTCTGCGTGTAAATCCTGCAGAAGGTGCAACAAAAAAGAACTTCCTTGTTACTCACTCGATGAGAACTACAGTTCTTGCAATTGCTATAGCACTCCAGCTTCATATGCCACTTTCAAAGATGGTTGACCTTGGTGTAACAAGTATCCTTCACGAAATTGGTATGCTTCGTCTTCCACCACAGATTTACATGACAGACAAAAAGCTTACTCCAGGTGAACGCTCTCAGATTTTAAAGCATCCGGTTCTTGGATACACAATTGTAAAAGATTTGAACTTCCCTCTTAATATTCAGCTTGGTGTTCTTGAACATCACGAAAAAGAAAACGGAACAGGATATCCTCAGAAAAAGACTGGCGATAAGATTTCTAACAACGCAAAGATTATTTCTGTTGCCTGTTCTTACGAAGCTATTTCTTCTCCTCGTTCGTTCAAGACAGGACGTTCTACATTCGAAGCAATTGTTGAACTTTTGCAGAACAAAGAACGTTCTTATGATGACAGCATTGTACGCGGTTTGCTTTATACAGTATCGCTCTTCCCTATTGGTTCTTACGTATATCTTTCAAACAGAAAGATTGCACAGGTTATTGATACAAATCCTGATAACCCTAAGACTCCAATTATTCAATATCTTACAGAAAAAGAAGCTGATGGCTCTCCAAAAATCAGCCAGACAGGAAGCAACGGTATTAACATTGTGCGCATTCTTTCTAAGGATGAGGAAAAGGATATTCTTGAGCTTGTAAAAGATAAGTACAAGGATATTGAAGAAGCACAGGCACAGGCCGCAGCAAGTCCAAATACAGACAAGCCGGCACCAACAATTACGCCACAAAACAAACCGAATATGGCTTCTACAGAAGAAGTTGATATAGCACAGTTTTCATAAGAGATTGTCGGGTCAAGCCCGACAATGACAATCAATTGAAGAAATTACGGATTCTTTCCACATCCTCGTGGAACTTTTCGTCTATAACTGGCGGGTGTTCATTAAAGAACAAAATCTGTGTCATCTGTTCAAGGGTATGTGCGCCCCAGATTGGAATTACACTTTCATACTGACTTAAAAATCCAAATGCAAGCGGAATGTTATCTACAAGTCCACCACCAAGCGGCTGCATTGCAATAAAGCCAACGTCGTGTTCTTCGCAAAGTTTAACAAGCTCTACAGTGTTTTCTGCACTAACCATATTAAACGGAAACTGTATTGTTTCATAACAATCTGATTCCACAACTTTTATAGCAGTTTCAAGATTTGTAGTTACAATTCCAATGTGATTGATTTTTTTGTCTTTTTTAAGCTCGAGCAGAGTTTCGTAGATTTTATCTGCTCCACCTGGAAGCGGCAGAAACTTATTTACTTCAAGCTGATACAAATCTATTGTGTCGCAGTGAAGTGTCATAAGACTGTCTTCCAGGTCTGATTTTATTTCGGCAGAGGTTTTTGCTGCCGTTGTGGTAGAAAGGAATACGTTGCGCTTAATATCAAACAGTGCCTCTCCAAGAAGCTTTTCACTTTCTGGAGTTTGATGCGAAACATCAAAAAAATTAATTCCCGCATCATATGCCGTGCGCACAATTTTTGCAGCCTCTTCATCAGAGCCGGCATCGGCAAGGCGCATGGCCCCAAAAGCAACGCGGGAAATTAATAAGTCTGTTTTACCTAAACGAACGTATTCCATAAAAACTAGCGGATTACAGGCTTGTAGTTTTTGATAGCCTTCTGGATAAAGAATACGAGGTCGTCGAGGCTAACTCGTTCCTGTTCCATGCTGTCGCGGTAACGCACTGTTACAGTGTTGAACAATTCGTTTGGAGTTCCGTCGTCTTTCTTTTCCTGGATTGTGTCGTAGTCTACAGTTACGCAGAATGGAGTACCAACTTCATCCTGACGGCGGTAACGCTTACCTACTGTTCCAGATGTATCGTAATCTGTTACAAAGTCTTCCTTAAGCATGTGCTGGATTTCTTTTGCTTTTTCTGCAAGTCCATCCTTCTTCATCAAAGGCAATACTGCAACTGTGATTGGTGCAAGGCGTGGGTCAAGGTGAAGAACTGTTCTGTAGTCTTCTGGTTCACCTGGCTTTGCAACATTCTGTTCTTCGTAGCCTTCGCAAAGGAACATAAGGAAGTTTCTGTTCAATCCGGCAGAAGTTTCGATTACGTATGGAACGAACTTCTTGTTTCCGTCTTCCTGATCGATATAAGACATATCCTTCTTTGAGTATGTCTGATGCTGTGAAAGGTCAAAGTCTGTACGGCTGTGAATACCTTCGATTTCTTCAAATCCGATTGGGAAGTTGTAAGTAATATCGTAAGCATCTTTAGCGTAATGAGCGAGCTTGTCGTGGTGGTGCCACTTGAGCTGCTTTTCTGGAATACCGTACTTCAAATAGAACTGCCAGCGGTCCTTTCTCCAGCGGTCGAATGTTTCGTCCTCTGTTCCAGGCTTACAGAAATATTCCATTTCCATCTGTTCAAATTCACATGTACGGAAAATAAAGTTCTTGAAAATAATTTCGTTACGGAAA
>JBGVAV010000066.1:0-21001 GCA_045224915.1 Treponema sp. | reverse complement strand
AAACTTTGCTTTATCATGCATTTCTGGCAGCTTTGAATATTCAATCATCGTGTCGTACCAGCTGGTCACAAGAATGTCTTTAATAGTGTCGTGAGCTTCGTTACACATTCTTACAATAAGCGAAATAACTTTATTTTTGTAAATGTAATAACGTGTGCCAGATGCAACCTTGAATACAACAAGCTTTGGTAAAGTATTATCTTCACTTTCTGTAGAAAGCTTCAAAAGAGTCTGTTTCAAATCTTCTTCGGAATACTGACCTAAAAGCTGCTTTCCGTTTTTATCTTGAAACTTAACAATCTGTGGAGTAGAGAAAAAGTACGGTGCATTGCCCAGTGCAGACTGAAGCTCCTTTAAGGCTTCTTCGCGTTTACGGTCTGTCTGGAATTTTTCTTTTAAGTATGTACTGTGAATTTCAGAAATTGAAATTGCCTGAAGAATGCTTGTATCATCCGAAGTTCTATCCTGAATTTTTTCAAAATCCTGACGAACAAAATAGCAAAGTTGATTCCAAAGATAATACTGGTCGCCGTCTGTAACATCAACATAGCCGGTATAATCTTTATCAACAAACGCTGTATAAAAATTCTTTACAGAGATTTCTTTTGACGGATTTGCAGAACGAAGCTTTTTCAAAAAGTAATCGTGATATTCTTCTTTTTTAAGAATCTTTCTGATTTTCATCTGCGAAGATTCAATCAAAAGCTTAATAGGTACACAAGCCGGCAGCAAAAGTGACGGAAGCTCTCGTGGGAAAACCACAATATAAAGATTCTGCGATTTTGATGGCGGCTCATCCATGTTCTGAATAAAATATTCCTGTGCAGCTTTTCGTTCCAAAGTTGAAGTCGGGAACTTTTTAGGTAAATCAGTTTCTACAGGATACGGAATGCTTTCATTCTTTAAAAGTTCATTATAGCGTTCGGCATATTTGAGCGAAAAATATGCAATGGAAACAATCATTTTTTTGTTTCCATTCTGAAGCACAGTAGCAAGTCGTTTCTGTTCAAGACCCGCAAGTTCTGCAGTTACAGTTCCAGTTGGATCCCCAAGATATTTTACAAGCTCAGCCTGTTCTTCAACATGATGCTCAGCATATTTTTTGATCCAGGTGCAAAATTCCCGCAAATCAATAAAAGGAGATTTTTGTTTGTCTGCGTAAAATCTAATAATGGAACTTAAATTTGCCGTCGTAGCCATACAATTATTTTACACCAAAAGAACAAAAAATGATAGAAAAAAAAAGTATAAATTAGTAAAATTGGGAGTATGATTTTATCTAGTCGTGTTAAAAAGTTGAAGCCTTATGTTCCAGGGGAACAGCCTAAGGATAGAATTTATATTAAGCTTAATGCTAATGAAAATCCGTATCCGCCTAGTCCTTATGTGCAGAATGCTGTGCTTGATTTTGTAAAAAATCATCCTGAAAAGCTTGGTCTTTATCCGGACCCAGATTCAAATGAACTTCATGCAGCAATTGCAGATATGCTGAACAAAAGCGGTGGTGTTTTGTGTCGCGCAAAGACAAATGCCGACGGAACTGTAGAACCTTCTCCTGAGGATAAAATTCCTTTTACTGTAACTCCTCAAATGATTTACACCGGAAACGGCAGTGATGAAGTTCTTTCAATGGTTTTTTATGCCTTCTTTGATTCGTCAAAACGTTTTGTAATGCCAGAGTTCACCTACAGTTTTTACCCTGTTTATGCAGGCTACTACGATATCCCGACAGACTGTGTACCTCTTAAAGAAGACTGGTCGCTTGATACAGATGAAATGCTTTCGCGTGCTTCAAAAAACAAGAGCGGAATTATTTTTGCAAATCCTAATGCGCCAACAGGTCTTGGTCTTACAAGAGATCAGGTTCGCCAGATGCTCAAAAAAGCTTCGAGCGATGAAATATTTATTGTTGATGAAGCTTATGTTGATTTTGGCGGCGAATCATGTATTCCACTTCTTGCCGAGTTTAATAATCTTGTGATTGTACGAACTTTTTCAAAGAGCCTTTGCGGTGCAGGTCAGCGACTTGGTTATATTGTTTCAAATCCTGAGCTTGTAAATACAGTAACAACTGTAAAAAACTGCGTAAATCACTTCCCGATTGATGCAGTTGCACAGGTGAGTGGAAAAGCAGCCTGTGAGGATGTTGCATATTATGCAGAAACTTCGCGCAAGGTAGCAGAAGAACGAGAAAAATTCTATAACTTTTTGCAATCTAAAGGGTTTTATGTTCTGAAGAGTCAGACAAACTTTTTATTTGCAAAGTATCCAAAAATGCCAGGTGCCGATTTGTATAAAAAAGTTAAGGAACAGGGTCTTTTAATCCGTCATTTTTCTACACCGGGAATCGAAGACTTTGTGCGCATAACTATAGGCACACCTGAACAGATGGAATTATTAGCAAAAGCTATGGAGAAAATTATATGAAACTTTTAGTAATAAGCGATTTACATGCACATAACGACGTGCTCGATAAAATGGACGATATTTTTGTAAAGGCTGATGCAGTTCTTTTTGGCGGAGACTTTGCAGAATGCTTTAAGCCGGAAACTGGTGATGAAGCTCTTGAAAAACTTTGCAGCAAGCATGAAACAATTTTTGCTGTTCTTGGAAACTGCGATAACGAAGTATTTATGCAGGATCTTGAAGAGCGTGATATTTGTGTAGAAAAAGCCCTTGTGTTCCATGAAGGTCTTGCTTTTGCAGGCTCTGGCGGCGGTACAAAGTTCACTGGAAAAACTGAGTTTGAACGAACAGAAGAAGAATGTCTTTCTGATTTTGATATTGTAAAAAATTCTATCGATCAAAATGGTGACAAGTCTCTCTGGAAAAATCTTATTCTTATCAGTCACAATCCACCAATCTGCGGTAAGCTCGATTCTTTTGATGGAGTACATCATGCAGGAAGTCAGCAGTTTACAGATTTTATTCAGGAAAATCAGCCGCTTGCAGTTATCTGCGGACACATTCACGAAGGAACTGGAACAGACAAAATTGGTGATACAGTTGTAATAAATCCGGGTAGCCTTGGTGAAAAAGGAACATATTTCTGGCTCGAGGTTGAAAAGGATTCCAGCGGAAACTGGAAGGTTTCAAAAGTAGAGGAGTGCAGTCTTTAATATGAAAAAATCGGTTCTTGCAAAAATTATAAGTTGTATGCTCGTTTTGCTTATTCCTTCATTTGCATTTGCACAGGATGAAGATTCTGCAAAAAAATTCAGTGGCGTAACTTTTGTTTCTTTCAAAACACATCTTACTTATAATATTGGTCAGGACACTGCAGCATATCCGGCCGCAAGAACATTAAAGCCTTTTGCAATTAATAAATACGAAACCTGCTATAACCTGTGGTATCAGACAAGAATCAAGGCAGAAAAAATCGGATATTATTTTGAAAATCCGGGACAGGGTGGAACAAACGGAAAACGTGGTGCTGCTCCAACTGCCGAAAATAAATATCAGCCTGTAACAAATATTTCATGGTACGAAGCAATTGTATGGTGCAATGCCTTAAGTGAACTCAAAGGAAAAACTCCATGCTATACTTACAATGGAATTGTTTTAAAAGATTCGTCAGATACGGCTTCGTGCGATTTATGTACCTGTAACTGGGATGCAGACGGATATCGTCTTCCTTCAGAAAGTGAATGGGAATTTGCTGCACGCCGAACAAAAAATGGATTTCAGAAAGGAAATCTTGTAAGCGGCCAGACATCAGCTAATAATGATGAAGAAGCATTTTTGTATGCCTGGACCTGCGATAATTCTGGTGCAACTCACAATGTTGGAACTGCAGGAGTTCCATTTGATCCAGATTCAATTACAGAGCCTGCAACCGGTAACGCAAACGGCGCAGGCCTTTATGATATGAGCGGTAATATTCTTGAATACTGCTGGGACTGGTTTGGCGATTATACTGCAGACGGCATTTACGGACCTTCTGTAGGCTACGAGCGTGTAAGTCGTGGTGGAAGCATTTCCGATTACAACATGTTCTACTACGCCGGCGACCGCTACAGCTACGATCCGAATGCCTGCTACAATTATTTAGGCTTCCGGCTCGCATACACTGTGCAGTAACGTCATTGCGAGTGCAGCGAAGTAATCCACTTATTTAAGCTTTCTTTCCTGCTTTTTAAGTTTTCGTGTCTCTGCCTTAATTTTGCTTCTCTGTTTACGTGAAAGCTTGCGTGCTCGTTTGCGGGCTTCAACCTTTTCTTTGTTGATGTTCAAAAGCCATACACTTAAGAATACAGAAATTACACAAAGAATTGTTGCCATAATAACAGCCCAGTAACCAGGCATAGTTTCGAACGGCAGCTTAAAGTTCATTCCAAAGAAGCTTGTAACAAAAGTTGGTGCCATCATAACAAGGTTAATGATTGCAAGCTTTTTCATTACAATGTTCAGGTTGTTTGATGTTACAGAACTGAATGCGTCCATGACTCCAAAGAGAATGTCTGTATATGTGTCGGCCATTTCAATAGCCTGACGGTTATCAATTGCAACACCTTCAACAAAATCAATATCTTCATCGTCAAACTTGATGAGCTTTGTGCTCTTCATTTTTTGGAGCAGTAGGGCATTACTCTTGAGGGAAGTAGAAAAATAAACAAGCGATTTTTCCAAACCAAGCATGAGCATGATTTCCTGATTTTCAATTTCCATGCGCATTTCGTTCTGGATGCTTGTAGAACGGCGATTGATTTCCTTAAGGTAACGAAGGAAGTTCAAGTTAGCGCGGTTCATAATCTGAACAATGAAGGAAGGAAAATCAGTAAGCTTGATATTTTTGATTCTGTTGTTGCCAAAGTCCTTTAAGATTTCGCAGTCGGTCCAGCAGATTGTAATGATAGTGCGGCCCTTAATGATAATACCAACCGGTACTGCAAAATAAGGAGTTTCTGCCGCCGGATCATAAACCGGAACCCTTACGATGGTAAGGATATAGCCTTCACCTTCTTCCATACGCGAAAGTTCATCTGGGTCCAGAATATCAAGGATGTGATCTTGTTCAATATCATAATCTTCCTGGAGCTGATTTGTTTCATCACGAGTAACATTGCGCGCATCTATCCAAAGAGGCTTTTTTGTGTTGATTTCTTCTTTCTTAGTTTTAATAAACTGTCCGTCATCCTGCTGCCAGTATGTAATCATTTTTGAATTCTCCATTAAAACAATAATGTCATGCCTCTGAGAATTCCAAAATTATAATACAGGAAAAATTAACGGAAGGAATTTCGGAGGCTGCTTTCTAAACTTAAATTACGTATGGGATAACTACTCGATCCACCGTCCATAAGAACGCCTCCTAAATTAGAATGTAAACTTCAAACTGAATAAATCAATTATATCATAAAATAATTAAATGGGGCAATATAATATAAAAAATGATAAAAAAATGTATTTAATTTGATTGTATCTAAAAAAATGGCGGAGTCAGTGTGACAGAGACAAAAACACTCTGAAGTGCGGCCGCAAGGCGGCCAAGTATATAATTACAAGGCACTTCAGCGTGTAGCGGGCGAGCCCGCGGTTTTGGCTATGGCACACAGACGTGAGCCATTTTTTTATAGTTGGATCCAGTTTCTCTGTTTGTTCCGTTTTGTTTTTTATTCTAATCCCTTTTGCAGAGTTTGTACGTTTTCAATCATTATTTTTATATATGAGGTTGCTTCTGCCTGTTTTGTAGTTACAGACTGCATTGAATCCAATACGAGAACCTGCGCATTCTTTTTGCTGCTGTTCTGGATGATTGTTTTGGCTAACTTGTCGTCACCGGATTCGATTTTGAAAATATAATTTGAATCAAGTTCATCTATTTTGTTGGCAAGGAAGATGACAGTTTTGAAGCTGGCTTCTGTTTCTGCTGAGCATCCTACGAAGGCAGCGTAGTAATTAAGATTATAATCATCTACAAGATATCTGAATGGAAAGCGATCACCAAAAATCAGGGTGTCTTTTGAAGCGTTATTAATTACCGCAGAGTAAACCCAGTCAAGTTCGTCAAGCTGGGCAAGGTATTCAGAAAGATTATTTTGATAAGTGGCTTTATTTTTACTGTCTTTCTGGCAGAGGGCTTCTGTAATTTTTTCACAAATCACTTTTGCATTTTTAAGGGAGAGCCATACGTGTTCGTCATATTCAGCTTCTTCCTCTTCTTCTCCTTCCATGCCTTCTACAATTTCTTCTTCCTTTACTTTGTCGCCAAGAATTTCCATAAGATTCAAAACAATCATTTCTTTGTTTTTTGCATTCTTGAGGGCATCTTTTACCCAGCCGTCACTTTCGCCGCCAACAAAAATAAAAATGTCTGCTGTAGAAATTTTTGCAACATCCTGAATCGATGGCTGATAGCTGTGAAGATCAACTCCGTTTCCTAAAAGAAGAGTTAATTCTGTGTTTTCAGATTTGTCTCCAAGCAGCTGGCGAACCCAGTCATATTGCGGGAAGATTGTTGTAACAATGCTCACCTTTGCAGCCTTAGATTTTTTGTCTGCTTTCTTAGTCTTTGCAAATAATGATGCGTTAATTGCAACTAACATGAATAAAACTGCTGCTGCACCAAATGCTGATTTTATGATTTTTGAAATATTTTTCATTTTGCTTCCTTTTGTTTTTTATTTCTGCAATTTATGCAAGTTCCGTATAAAACTGTGCGGTATGGATTTAATGAAAAGCCATGTTCCTTTTTAAGATGATTTGTAAGGCCTTCAAGATCCTCACATTCCAAATGAAACAGGCTTCCGCATTCTTCACATTTAAGATGAAAGTGTGGAACTTCTGCCTTACAGTCCTCGCCCGAATATTCAAAGCACGCAGCCGAATGCTCATCAATAAAATATTTCTGAAGCGTCCCCTCTGCCACCAGCTTCTCCAACTGACGGTAGATTGTAGCAATGCCAATAGAAATTTGTTTACTTGTAAAATGTGCATGAACATCCTCTGCTGTAAAATGCTGACCTTTTCTTTCTTTTAAATATGATAAAAGAAAATCCTGTTGTCGTGTTTTATACGTTGTTTTCTGCATAATTGTATCCCTTTTGCGCAAAATTGATAACGGTTATCAAATTAACAAAAACGTTCATAAATGTCAATATGATAATGATTATCAAATTGTAAATATAATAAAAATATTATAGAAAAGGCACTGAAAAAAAATGGCGGGAGGGAGTGGCTGCAGATTTCAAAAACGCTCTGAAGTGCGGCCGCAAGGCGGCCATGTATATAATTACAAGGCACTTCAGCGCGTAGCGGGCGAGCCCGCGGTTTTGCAAATCTGCAGACACGACTGGTAGCCATTTTTTTTCTTTGCCATTGCATTTTTTTTTATTATATTTACATATATGAACGTTTTGCCAATTTATGATTTGCCATTTCACATTGTTTTTCTCATTTTCATAATCTTCAGCTTCGTTGGATGGATTTCTGAAGTTTTATATGTTGGTATTTTCTTTGAACATAAATTCGTAAACCGAGGTTTCCTGCATGGCCCGCTTTGTCCAATTTATGGCTTTGGAGGACTTTCCATTTTGATGTTGCCACAATCTCTTTATTCAACATGGTTTTTATTATTCTGTGCCAGCATGCTTTTTGGAACAGTTGTAGAGTATATTTCGAGCTGGATTTTGGAAAAGCTTTTTCATACCCGCTGGTGGGATTATTCTCATTATAAGTTCAACATAAAAGGACGTGTCTGCCTGCTCAACTCTGTTCTGTTTGGTGTGCTTGGACTGGTAATCATTCACTTTGTTCAGCCTTTTGTAATGAGGTTCCTTTCTCTGTTTTCTGATTTTGTACTTACTCTTAGTTCCGATATTATTGCAGTTGCATTGACTGTGGACCTTCTTATTACTGTACGTCGCCTTGTTGATTTCTCTGTTTCTATGGCACGTATTAAAGCCTTTGGAGAAAACCTGCGTGAACGATATGGTCACGAGCAATGGTTCAAAGGCGAATCTCTTTCTCAAATTGTTGCTTCTGTAAAGACTCATGCAGAAGAACGCAAGGATGAAGTTAGTGCTTCAATTCTTAAGAGAATCGAACAGTTCCAGCCAAAAATCCGCAACCTCGAAAGCTTTATGCACCGCTTCCCAACGCTCAAGAGCTTAAACTACAAAGAAGAACTTGAAATGCTCAAAGATCGCATGAAGCGAAAAATCTTCAAAAAGTAATTTCTTTTTCTAAAAAATCACATTTTTTTAAACTTTTTTTCATTTTTTTTCTCAAATTTTTGTAACAAGTCAACTTTTATTTCTAATATTATGTCGTGAAACTTTTAGAAATCAGGGGGCTTAAGTTGAAAACGCTCTGGCGGTTCGCGGTTTGTATGCTTGTCTGGGGAGTTGTATCTTTGTCGTCTGCTTTTGCGGATGGAAAGAATGCTGCTGCGGGAAGTGTGTACAGCTGGGATTTTTCGGATTGTTCAATTCGTGACATTCTGTATGTTGTTTCTCTTGATACCGGTATTTCGATTGTCTGTGATGATACTGTTAGCGGTAAAGCTGATTTTCGTTTTACGGGCAAGGATTTTGAAACGGCGTTTGATTCTTTTTTGAAGGGTGCGAGATTGTATGTTTCAAAGGAGGATGATTTGTGGACGGTCAGCAGATTCAGACTTGTTGAGCAGAACGGCTTATTTAGTCTTGATGCCTGTGATTTGTCGATGGAACAGATTGTTGAAAAACTTTCGTTGTCATTGGGACATGCACTTACTTATGAAGTGCTGCCTTCCGGTACGATGAATGTGCATTTTAAAGGGTTGAATGAATTTGAGTTGCTCGAGAGTTTGTGTTTGAGATTGAACGGTTATTCGCTTGAGAAAAAGGATTCGGGATTTCATTTTGCTAAGAAGACTGTTGCGGTGAATGCAGGTGGTTCTGGTTTTGGAAATGTAGATGTGCATTTTAATGAAGACGGAACTGTTTGGGTTGATGTACGGGATTCGAGGGTAGGTGATGTATTAGAGGCGTTGTTCGGTTTGAACGGGATTAGTGATGCTGGTGGTATGACTGCTGGTGGGGCTGGTTTTTGTGTGCTTGCCGGTAGCGATGTGAAGATTACAAGGAGTTCTTTTGTTGGAAGGAATTTTGAGGATGCATTGCAGAAGGTATGTGCTCAGAGCGGACTAGATGTTGTTCGGTCGGATGGTGTTTTTTATGTGGTTACGGATTCTGGTGCAAGAGAGAAGCTCGTTGCCGGGAATAAAAACTGGTACAAGGAGAGTCTTTCTTATACGAAGGCAGATAAGTTTGTTTCGATTTTGAATAGGCGTTTTGGGAATGTTGAATGTATTGTTTTGCCTGATGAGATGTCGTTTTTGGTGTGTGTTGATGACAAAGGCTTTGAAGAGATTGAACTTTTAAAAAGTGAAGTTGATTTAAAGGTTGATACGTATCTTGTTGAGTTGAAGTATATTCGTCCTGAAGAGCTGCTTAAGTATTTGCCGCCTGGTGTGGATAAGGGGTGTTTGTTTTTTGCGGATGATAATTCGGGGGTGTATTTTAAAGGTACTGAATCTTCGTATTTGAATTTGCTGGAACATGTGAAAATCTGCGATAGGCCTGTTGTTAGGGTAAGCTATGATTTGTTGATTTTGCAGTATGACGAAGGAAGAGAGAATTCTTGGAATCCGAATTATTCTGTTGGAAAAATGCAAATTGGAGACAGAAGTGATTTTGGTGTAAAACTCGGAAACGTGTTGAACTTGAATTTAAATGTTGTCAGTGCTTTTGGGTTGAATTTTGCGGCTCAGCTGCAGGCTTCGATTGAAGAGAATAAAGCTACGGTTTTTGCTGATACGACACTTCATGGAGTTGCAGGAAAACAGATTAATTTTCAGAACACTAATACTTACAGGTACAGGGATAATAATCTTGATCCTGATACAGGTAAGCCTGTCTATTCCGGTGTGACAAAAGAGATTGTGTCTGGTTTGAAGTTAGATGTTGTTGGTTTTGTGAGTGGTGATGGAATGATTACAAGTACTGTAACTGCTTCTGTTACTCGTCAAGGAATTGATACTTCTTCTTCTACGGGGAATCCTCCGCCGACTAGTGAAAAGGTTGTAACAACGGAAGTTTGTGGTAAAAGTGGGGAACCTATTGTTATAAGCGGGCTTGTTCAAAATACAAGTTCACAAAGTTTAAGCGGAGTTCCCTTGGTTTCTAAAGTTCCTTTATTTGGGTGGTTGTTCAAAGGTCAGGAAAAAATTGCGGAGAAAACCCAGATGGTAATTTATCTTGTACCGCATATTGAAGAGTATAAGTCTTCATATATGGTAAACAAAAATGAAAAAGATATTAGGTCTGCATTACTTGAGCGTTGTAATGTTTTTTACAAAAAAAAGTTTATGGAGGAAACAGATGCGCAATTATGAGTTCAAGCTTACGCCTGCTTACTGTCTGTATAACGGAATTGCTATTAAGAGGCAGCAGGGATCTAGAATTTGTTTTTTATCGGAAAATCCCAACGATAAACAGCTTAGGTCCAGAGTGACAAAAGCTTTTAAGAATTATCTTGAGTATGTTAACCGTCAGGAAGACTGTCCTGAGATTTACAAACAAAATCCGTCTATTCAATTTGTTGCTGGAAATCGTTCGGAATTGCGAATGCAGGTTTCTCAACTATATTCTCAGAATGAAAATGTCCGTAAGTTAGAAGAGACTAACGATGACGGACAAAGCGAAAAGCCGGAAGATATGAATCAGAAAGACTCAGAATCGGCAGCTGTTCTTTTGTTTGACACAATAATGACCGAAGCGCGCTTAAGAAAAGCAACTGATATTCATATTGAAAAGAACTGTGTTCGCTTCAGAATCTTAGGAAAGCTTATAACTGTTTCAAGATTAACGGAGGACAAATGCATAGAGCTTATACAACGTATAAAATTTCTGGCAGGGATGAATGTTCTGGAAAAAAAGCGAAGCCAAGACGGCCATTTTGTATATGGCGCAACGGAGCCTATTTTTGTGAGAGTCTCAACTGTAGGTGTTGTATGTGGAAAAAACAACGAGATAGAGGAATCTGTTGTAATAAGATTGCTTGATACAACCAGGCTTCCGCTTACTTTGGAAAAACTTGGTTTTAATGAAAATCAGCTCGTAAAAATTCAAACAATGAGTAGTGCTCCTAATGGACTTGTGATAATCTGCGGGCCTACAGGAGCTGGAAAATCAACAACTGCAGCAGCAATGCTTTTAAAGCTTTTAGAAAAAAGTGGTAATTCAACAAAAATAATCAGCCTCGAAGATCCTCCGGAATATGTTATGCCCGGTATTACACAGATTCAGATAGATGAAAACAATTCTTTTTCAGATGTCCTTATGCACGTATTTAGACAGGATCCTGATGTGCTTATGATAGGTGAAATCCGTGATGAAAATAGTGCAACTGTGGCAGTTAGAGCTGCTCTTACCGGTCATCTTGTAATTGCAACACTTCATACTTCAACTGCGGCTGGAGTTATTCTTCGTTTAGAAAACCTTGGCATTCCACGAAAGCTCATTGTTTCTGTATTAAAAGGCGTTATCGCGCAGGAGCTTAATAATTTTGAAGGTTATGTAAATCTGCTGGCAGATGTTTGTGAACCAACAAAACAGCTTTTAAAAAATTCAGATAAAGAGCTTTCGGAACAGGAATTGGAAGATTACTTTGAACATACAACAAATTACAATCAGATGCTCGCCAAAACTATAGAAATATTAAAAGAAAAACATTCTGTAAAAGAGGAGCCTGCTGCAAAAATGCATGCAAAAGCTCCTCCGAAAAATCAACAAACAAAAAGGAGACGACCGTATGATAAACAGTTTTTCAAACAGAAAAAACAGACTGAAGTTTACCAGAATACTATGGGAGCTTGTTGAAACAAAAAAGTGCGGATTAAAGAATGCTCTTTATATAATGGCAAAAAGTAACAGTCAGAAAAACAGCATAGTCACTCTTACTGCTGTAAATCTTTATTCGGCCTTATATAACGGAAGTTCTTTTTCAAATGCTCTTAAGGTTTGCCCGTTTGTTGAGTTTGGTAAAGATTATATTTCTTTTATAAGTTTTGCCGAACGTTCCGGAAAGCTTGAGGAAACACTTGGATTTCTTAAAGAGAAATTGGAACGAACCGAACAAAATCTTGAAAAAATAAAAGAGGCATCGGTGTATCCTGCGTTTGTTATAGTTCTTGCTGTTGCGTCGGGAATTGCACTGTATTTTTATTCTGCGTCTTTGTTTTCATGGGGTAATGAAAATCCGCAGATGATGCAGCAGTTATATTCAAGCTTAATTTTATCTTTCTGCTTTTTATTTCTTTTTTGTTTTATTGCTTTTGCAGTAATCAAAAAAACGCTTGGAACTAACAGGTTATATGAAGCCTTTCTTGCAACTGGATTTCTTGTAAAAGCAGGGGAAAGCCTTGCGAATGCTGTTAATAATGCAGTGAATATCCTTGGTTATGATACAAAGGAAGGGCAGCTTTTTGCAAAGGCAGGAGAAAAACTGTCTTATGGCATCAGTATAAAAAATGCTTTTTCGTTACATGCAAAAGGAATTGCTCAAAGCTCAGAAATAGAGGAGGCGTTTTTTTACGCTGAAAACTCAGGTGGTGAAAACGAGCTTTTTGAAAAAATTGCTTTATGTCTTAATGCCCGCGATGAAAAAAGAAGAACTATCTGTTTTAAGCTGATAGAACCTTTTTTTCTTACAGGAACGGGAATCTTTTTACTGGTATTTCTTATGAACTCAGTGCTTCCGTTGTTAACGGACAGTTCTTTGTTTATTTAATCTTGATTTTTATTTGGGAGGAAAAAGAAGTTTATGAAGGAGAAAAACTATGTCAAAAAAACAAAGCATGCACAGAACCAGAAAAAACATTGGAAGAGTGAACCGGCCTTTACTTTTGTTGAAACACTCGCGGTCCTTGCCATTACAGCAGTGCTCACAGCCGGGTGTACGGTTTCTATCTCGAAAATCGTGTCTATTGCAAAGCGTACGTCGGCCAAAAATCAAATTGACCAATACAGCGCGGCATTACAATCCTACTTCCTCGATTGCGGACGCTTCCCAACTACAGAACAAGGACTTGTCGCTTTATGGGAAAAACCAGTTCTATATCCGATACCAGAAGACTGGAACGGACCATACGTTGAGCGTAGACCAGGCAAAGATCCTTGGGGAACCGATTTTGAGTATCTCAGCGCTGAAAGCTCCGTTATGCCGTCAGAGGTTCCTGAGAATCTGCCCTATGTACTCATTAGCTATGGGGCAGATAAAGAAAAAGGAGGAAGTCAAAATGCACTCGACATTGTTTCATGGGAATAAAGTAGGAATTGCAGCAATTATAATTCTTGCGCTTTCTTTTTGTACAGCAGCAGGAACTTACAGATTAAAAAAATCTGCAGAAATCAGACTTTGGGAAAAATCGCTTGTAAATTATTCTTCACAGCTGGAACAAAAAAATCAGGCTGAAATAAATGGCGGGAGCGTGAGGTGAAGTTTCATACAGTTCTTCTTGTAATAACTTTTATGGGACTCATTTGTGTTGCGCTAAAGGATTATTCTTTTTATTCGTTCAGACTTGATAAAAAGACAATCAACACCAGGCAGGCATTTACAGCAAAAAAATTTATTGCCGAAAGCTTTAGAAATACATGCGAAGGAAAAGGCTTTGAAAATCTCGAACAATGGCAGTTGTGCTGCAGGGCAATTTTTAAGCTTGAATATATTGGCTGGTGTCAGGCGCAGGATTTTATGATTGATGATTTTGCGGGAGAGGGAGAACTGATGTATGGAAAATGGGTTGCCTCTGGGGATATTAAAGAGTGTAGCGATGAAGTTTATTGTCGTAAACATAGGAGTGATTTTTGAAAATCAGAAATAACAATGCTGTAAAATGTTCACCCGATTTTTATGATTATTATTCTATTCCGTTTCCTGTAAAATCTGTTGGACGAATACAAAAAAATAAATATCTTTGTTCGCAACTCGAAAAGCTTCATCCGTGTTTTTCTGATGACTGCTGCTTTGATTCAAGACTAAAGCTTTCTGTTCACGGCTTACAGGCTGATGTTGTTGTTATGCAAAAATTTCGTCTTGCAGAGTATAAAAGTCAGAATCATCATAAGCCAATATATATAGAAGAACTTAAAAAGATCCCGTTCTTTAGAGATTATAAAATCAAAACTGGAATTGTGATTGCCGCAGGGGTACTTGTTCTGGCTGCCGTTTTTATTGGAGTGTTTTTTAAATATAGGAAGGGGCAGGTTTACGATCAGACGGCGACTGTTTCGGCTCCTGCTGATTTTTATGAATCGTCCGTGACCACGACAGAGCCAGATTCCTTTTTTGTAATTAAAACTTTTTTTGAAACAGTGGCTTTGAATAATGGAAAGATTTCTGATTTTTCGTGGAAGCTCAATGGCTTTTCGCAGGATTACAATATTGCTTTGAAAAATATTTTTCCTGAACAGCTTTTGAATGTTTTACCTCAGATTACGGTTTCTTCTGTTACGTATGATAAAAATGTTCCTTTGATGTCTGCACAAATTAAGGGAAGTGTGAATGGTTCTGTGATTCTTGCAGATGAAGCTGATCCCGTAAGTGAAATATCTTCGTCATACAGAGAATTTTTGTTTCAAAAAAATATCACCATTATTGAAGAAACTGTGCAACCACACGGAATAAAAGCGCGATTACCTTATGACATTTCTTTGTTCAAAGCCTTGCTTGAATATTTTGCGCAAGAGGAGCTTCCTCTTACAAGTCTTTCTATAAATGTAAGTAAGGATGGATTTCTGGTATTTGCAGGAATTTCTAAAACCCGTATTAAAGATCAACGGGAGTTTTATGAATGTCTTTTAGAAAATGCGCAGATGTTTTTTGTTCAAGGTGAATCCCCGTTAGATGACGCTTCAGCGCTTCAAAAATCTCTCCACAAAACTGTCGCAAAATCATCTCCAGGTAAAGGAACTGTTATTGGAAAAATCCTTCGCACAGACGGAACTGCAATTGAATTTTATAAAGATGAAAATGGAAGAATAAAACAAAGGTAAGAGGATTATGAAAAAAAATAAAATGATTTTGATATTACTTGCAGGCTTATGCTTTTTTGGCTGCAAAACTACCGGACAGTTTACAGATACTGCAAGCTTAACAATTCTTATTGTTGATGAAAATGGATGCGGGGTTAGAGACTGTGCCGTTACATTAAGCAATTTTAACAAGACAGAGCATGGCATTACTAACCAAAACGGGATGTGTGTTTTTAATAATGTTCCGTCTGGCGAATATAGACTTTCAGGCCGCAAGAACGGTTACTCAAAGCTTGAGGCTGAGAGTTTTATGTATGTTAGCAAGGGTGATATTTTTTGTTTTGAACTTTATAGCAGCAATTTTATTCTTAATGAAGTGGAGGCGTTGTATGACCAGTATGATTATAAAACAGCTCTTACGCTTTTGAATGAAATTGCTTGTGATAAAAAATCTTCACTATATGCCGCAGTTTGTTTGTACAAAGCTTACGGCTACTTTCAGCAGAAAAATCAAAAATCGGCACTTAACGAACTTAATAAAATGAAAAAAGCAGATAAGGCGTTTGAAGAAATTTACGAAACGCTTATTACAAAAATCACCATCCCGAATAGTGAAAATGAAAAAGGAGAAGCGTTATGAAAATAAAAAGAATATCTGTCGCAATGTTTCTGGTGCTCTTTTTGGGGGCATTTGCTTATACACAAAATAAAGTTCCGTATTCCATACGAGGCGATATTTCAAACACGCTTTCATCCGCAACTCAGAAAACTGTTTTTGAAGGTGTGTTTACGAATAAAGCTTCAAAGCAGGTTGAATCTTTTACAATAGTATTTTTTGTTTTTGACCAGGACGGTAACAGCCCGCTTCGTGGAAGAAATAATGTTGTAATAAAAATAGAGGAAACTGTCCCCGTTGGCTCTGACTTTTCATTTTCACGGGGCCTGGATAACTTCTTTTACGCCCCAGATGATTCTGAGTTTTTAGAAGATGAAGTTGAATATGAATGTGAATACTTATATGTAAGCCGCATTTTATATTCTGATGATACTGAGTGGTCAGATCCGTTTGGATTTGAATATTTTTAATGGAGGAAAAAATGACTGATATTAACAAAAAAACATGGTTTTCTTGTGTTGCGGTAATTGTGATTTTATGGACGGCCGCATCCTGTTCTCTTTTTGAAAAGCTTAGTCCCAGCTTTGAAATTACAAATCTTGTTTGTAAAAACAAAAGTGTTTATTTTGATTTTTATAATGATTCTTCAAAAACAATTTCTGCTATTCAGTTATTTGTGAGTGTTCGGAATAAAAAAACAGGGGAGTTTGTTGGACCTTCGGCCGGAATGCTTTCATGTGATTTTAAGCAGGAAATACAGGGACATGAAAAAAAGGAGATGCTTATTTCTTTTGAAGATTATCTTGATAAATCTGAAGAAACGGCTCCCGTGCTCGAACTTGTTTCACTTGTTGTTAATCGCATCGTTTATTCTGATGGCTCGGTATGGAAAGATACTTTCGGATTTTTTGATGCGGTGAATACGTCGGGTGGGGCAACTTCTATAGAAGAAGTTTCGCATGAAGAACCCGCCACAGAACCAGAACCCGCTGAGGAGCCAGAGCCGGTAGAGGAACCAGAGCCGGTCGAAATCCCTGAACCAGAGCCAAATACAGACCCCAATCCAAACGAGGACACTGATCCCACTGTGGCTCCTGAGCCTGTTGAAGAGCCAACAGCCAAAAAAATGACTCTCCTTGTATACATGGCTGCCGACAACGACCTTGAAAGTTATGCAATTCAAAACCTAAAGGCTATGGAGCATGCCTCCTTTGAAAATATGAATGTTCTTGTTTTGCTTGACCGCGCCCAGGATTTTGATGAAACAAATGATGCCTGGACAGACACTCGTCTTTTTGAATTAATCCACGATCCCACAGACAGCAATTTTATAATTTCAAAACGTCTTGACTGCCCAATCCTTGGCATTTCGTCAACAACTCAGACAGAGCTTGATATGGGCAATTTCAACGTACTCAGAAATTTCATCACCTTTGCAAAAAACGAATACGAAGCAGAAAAATATTGCCTGATAATATGGGGACACGGCACAGGCTGGAGATATTCTGCTCTGCAAAATAATCCTGCTTCTTCCCGCGCGGTTGCAATTGATGATAAATCTGGTTCTTACATGAGTGTTTCTCAGATGGGACGCGCCTTAAAAAATCAGGGGCTTTGTGTAATTGGCTTTGATACATGCTTTGCCGGAGTTTTTGAGAATGTTTATGAAATTAAAAATTATGCGGCGTACACAGTTGCAAGTCCTGGAGTTTCTCCTTCGGCAGGATGGGATTATCGCTGTCTTTTAGAAGATCTTTCGGAATGCAGCTTTACAACAAAAGAAATTGCTCAGATTATGGCGCAAAGCTCTCTGGTAAATACAACGGTTTTTGATAATTCAAAGCTTTATGATGTAATGGAAAAGTTTGAAACTTTTGCAGAAAAGCTTTCGGGCACAATAACAACTGCCCAGTCTCGTAATACTGTCCTTGATGATTTACCAAAAATTAAAACATACAGCTACCGTCAGTATCCGTGCGATTTATTTATTGATATACGTTCAATGGCAGATTATTATTCAACGTCATCAGTCTCAGATTTGGCACAGGCCTCCAAAAATCTTCGTGCCTCCATAGACAGAGCCGCCTCTACAACAGATTCAGAAATCCCTCAGCTAGGCCTTCATGTCATTCCGCTCGTGGCTTCAAATGTATATGCGGCTTCTCATTCAATTGATTATAAAAAGGATTACAACAACACAGATCAGTGTATGTTTATAAAGGAAAGTCAATGGTGGGTACCATCCTTAGATGGTACCTCCCAAAGCCTTTTAGACAAGTTATTTTATTGGAATTATTAGTCGTCAAGACAGGCATCAAGATCTTTGCAGATCTGTTCTTTATCAAGATGTCTTCCAATAATTACCATTTTAATCATGCGGTCGCCGACCTTTTCGTCCCAGTCTTTTTTCATTTCTGGTTCTTCGGCAAGTACGCGCTTTTGTTCTGCAGGAGGGCAGGAAGCAAGCCAGTTTCCAGAGTATCCGGCCTGAATCTGACGACCGCTTGTTTCAAGAACGTATGCCATGTCGTCTTCATCACTGAACCATACAACGCCCTTTGAACGGATGATGTTTCTTGGCCAGTTGCTTGCATAGCGGTCAAGCTTTTCGCGGTTGAATGGACGGCGGCGATAGTAAACAAATGAACCTATTCCATATTCATCTTCACTTTCGCCTTCGTGCTTGTGTTCATGGTGATGGTGGTGTTCATGTTCTTCATGCTCGTGATGATGTTCGTGTTCGTCGTGATCATCATCATCATCATCGTCATCTTCTTCTGCATCGTGCTCTTCAAGGGCTTTTACCCAACCTGCACTTGCATAAACTGTTTCAAAATCAAAGCGGTCTGTTCCAATAATTTCTTCTACAGGAACTTCACACTTTGTAGTTTCAAAAACCTTAACGCTTGGCTGAATCTTGTTGATTACTGCACGAACCATTTTCATCTGTTCATCAGTAACAAGGTCGCGCTTATTAACAATTAAAGTAGAGCAGAATTCAATCTGCTGAATCAAAAGCGATTCAATGTCTTCTTCGTCAATGCCTTCCTTCAAAAGAGCTTTTCCTTCATCAAACTCTTCTACAAGGCGGCTTGCATCAACAACACCAACAACGTTATCAAGCTTACCAATTTCAATAGTTTCAATAGCCTGGGCAATTGGCATTGGTTCACAAACTCCGGAAGCCTCAATCAAAATGTAATCAAACTTGCCGCTCTTCATAAGATTTTCAATCTGATTTACCATATCGGTTTTGAGCGTACAGCAGATACATCCGTTTGTAAGAGGAACAAGACTGCTTGAATCTTCAATCTTTGCCTCTTTAGAAATAAGACGTTCATCAACGTTTACTTCGCCAATATCATTTACAATAACTGCAACTTTGTAGCCTTTTTGATTTGTAAGAACACGGTTCAAAAGGGTAGTCTTACCAGCCCCAAGATATCCGCAAAGTAATGTAATAGGAATTTTTTTATTTGCCATTATAGTACCTCTATATGTATTAAAAACTGTTTTCTTCTATATGTAATATAATAAAATTCCATCACAAAGTACACAAAAACCGCACTATTTTCTTTTTTTTTCAAAAAAATGGGTGTATAATTATTGCTAAAGGAGTTTTTTATGGCAATGAGACTTGTTACACGTTCAGATTTTGATGGCCTTGTTTGTGGCGCTTTACTTTTAGAGGCCGGTGTTATTGATACCTGGAAATTCGCACATCCAAAAGACCTTCAGGATGGACTTGTAGAAATAACAGAAAATGACTGTCTTGCAAATGTTCCTTTTGTTCCAGGCTGCGGACTCTGGTTTGATCATCATTCTTCGGAATTTGAGCGTCAGGAGCTCGAAGGCAAATACAAAGGAGAAAGCCGCATCACTCCTTCCTGCGCAAGAATTATTTATGAATACTACGGCGGAAAAGAAAAGTTCCCTAACTTTGATGACATCATGGAAGCTGTAGATAAAGTAGACTCTGGTAACCTTACAATCGACGAAATTCAAAATCCTCAGGGCTGGATTCTTGTAGGCTTCCTTATGGACCCACGTACTGGTCTTGGACGCTGGCGTGAATTTACTGTTCCAAACTATGCCCTCATGGAAAAGCTTATGGTTGCCTGTCGCGACAAATCAACACAAGAAATCCTTGCAATGCCTGATGTTCAGGAACGCATTGCTGTTTATAACGAACAGACCGAAAAATTCAAAGAAATGGTAAAGGCTCATACTCGCACAGAAGGAAATCTCATCATTTCTGATCTTCGCGGAGTTGATCCAATCTATACTGGTAATCGCTTTATGATTTACAGCATGTATCCAGAGCAGAATATTTCTGCATGGATAGTAAGCGGACGTGGTGGTCAAGGCTGCTCTGCCGCTTGTGGTTACAGCATCCTTAATAAAACAAGTAAGGTTAATGTTGGTAGCCTCATGCTCAAATACGGTGGCGGTGGACACGAAAAGGTAGGAACCTGTCAGTTCACAAATGAAAACATGGACTCAGAGCTTCCAAAAATGCTTAAGGAATTATCTGATTTAGCTAATGCATAATTTTTATGCGAAAAAGATTAGGTGTAGTTACTGTCTGCCCTGAAAGCGATTTTCAACAACGAGTTCTATCTGGCATTTATGCCCAGGCAGTTCAGTACAATTATGATGTTTTCGTATTTTCTCCATTGGCACATGTGTCAACAAAATCAAAGGATTATGTTAAAGGTGAGTTAAATATTTTTAACCTCATCAACTTTGATCTTCTTGATGCCGTTATAATTACTCCTGTTCCAATGCAGGAAGAAGGCACCAGTTATATAGTAGAAAACCTTCTTAAGCAGATTCAAGAAAAATGCAAAGTTCCGGTAGTTTCTATTGATGCAACCTTTGGCGATTATCCTGTTGTGCGCACAAACGAAAAAGCACCTTTTGCACAAATTACAGATCATCTTATAGAAGTCCACGGCTGTAAAGATATTGCCGTCTTAAAAGGCTCAGACAACTTTGAAGGCTCAAAAGCCCGCGTTGACGGAATAATAGAATCAATGCAGCGTCACGGTCTGAATTTTAATATGAATCAGTTGTACGAGGGTGACTACTGGTACACAAGTGGTGAAAAGCTTGCCAAAAGATATTTAAATGGAGAACTGAATCTTCCAGATGCAATAATTTGTCTTTCTGATTATATGGCAATTGGACTTACAAACGAGCTTCTAAAAGGCGGAGTAAAAATTCCGGAGCAGGTAATTATTACAGGCTTTGATGCGGTTGCCGAAGCAAGCATGAACGATACGCCAATTACAACATTCCAGCCATATACTTTTGAAACAGCAGCCAGAGCAGTTGATTTAATTCATTCTAAATTATGTCCTAA
>JBGVAV010000065.1:0-2080 GCA_045224915.1 Treponema sp. | reverse complement strand
CGTTGTGAGTGTTGCGCAGGTCGGTTACATAATTTGTACCAGAAATACCGCCTGTACAAGCATCTATTGCTGCCTGAAGCGCATTTGAAACACCAGCCACTGCACTAACAATGACTGCCAGTCTGTCTTCTTTAGCGCGGTTAATAATAATATCCGCAGAAGCAAGGATACGTCTGGCATTTGCCATAGACGTTCCACCAAATTTCAAAGTAATCATAAAAACCACCTTGCCAAAGTCCGCAGTTTCCCCAATATTCTGGGCGAGCGAGATGCCTTCTGCTGGCAGCAGGCATCCCGTCGGAAATCAGCTATGAATTTTAATATTTAATATGTTGTATTTTTAATTATTTAATATTAGTCTTTTGCTCTTTCCAAGAATGAGCCGTCGCGTGTATCAATTACAATCTTGTCATCTGTGTTGATGAACAATGGAACACGAACTTCAATTCCTGTATCAAGTGTAGCAGGCTTCATAGATTTTCCAGAAGTATCTCCCTTAACACCTGGTTCGCAGTAAGTAACCTGACGTGTAACACGTACAGGAAGATCAATACCTACAGGTGAACCTTCGTAGAATGTAAGGTTGATTTCAAGATCATCATCAGGAGTGATGTATCCTGCATAGTCACCAAGGTCATCCTTAGCAAGTTCAAACTGTTCGTAAGTATCCTGATCCATGAATACAAAAGTATCACCATCAATGTAAGAAAGCTTTGTTACATGTGATTCAAGATCAACCTCGTCAAATTTTTCACCGGCATCAATACCAAGATCCATTGTTGAGTTTGTAACAAGGTTCTTTACACGAAGACTTGTAACCATACCGGCACGTCCAGAACGCTGACCGAGCATCTTCTGTACGATAAGAGGATTTCCCTCATACATAAATGCTGTTCCAACTTTTAACTGTGAAGTCATTAACATAATATTTACCTCTTTATTAGTTTCATAAAAAATTATCTATCTATTATATCAATTTTGTTTATAAATGTCATTAAGTTAGCGCAAAGGTCCCCGTTTTTTCTGAGCGATTGTGCAAAGGATTGGAAGCCAGGGACGAGGCGCGGGAGGGCTTGGAAGAAGTTATTAAACACAACGTCATTGCGAGCCGAAGGCGTGGCAATCCAGGTATTTGAATGCCCGCTTTCGTGTGGATTGCCACGTCGCTGCGCTCCTCGCAATGACGTGTCTTCGGCATGCCCTTCATTTATTTCAATCCACGCTTCTTCCACAACATCAAAATCTTCTTTGTCAAAATGAGGTCTCATGCGTTCGAGCAGTGCCCTAACCTTTACCATCTGATATTCTTCTGTCTGCGGATATGCCTGCCATATAAACGGAATGCCACTAAGGCAGGCACGGCTCATAGTTTCTTCACCACGGATTATCAGAGCAGAGCAATTTTTCATCATTTTGTCCCAGTCGGTTTGATTCATGTATGGCAGAGGCTTTCCTTCAGGGAGCAATTCTGCACCTTTACCATTATATATAAACTGCAGAATCGGCCCGTCTTTATTATATTCCGGAAGTTTTTCCCACTCATCATCAATAATCAGTCCGCCAGTACGCTCAGTGAAGCCAGGCATAAAATTAACCTTCTGAACTTTTGCGCTTCTTGTAAGAGACTTTAAGCAATGAAAATCCTCTGCATATTTTTCTGCAGTAAGATAATCAATCATAATAATCTGGACAGTGCGGTTGAGTTTTTCTTCAAAAAGGATTTTTTCCATCCAGTCTGGGCGACCGCATTGGAAGAGTTCGAGGATTATCTGAAGGCGTTCGCCGTCATTTTTTGAAAAGACATCATGACAAAAATCATTAGAATTCCAATTATAAATATCAATATTAAAAATATTTTGAAAAGAAGCAGTAACATCAACAGAATCACAAATCTTGTTAAAAGAAACAAGATCATCAACAATAAGAGAAATTGTATTTTGCGGGTTTATTTTTTTAAGCCGACGGCACATTCGCCATGCAACACCAATATCGCCGTAGTTATCTACGACTTTACAAAGAACTGTAATATACATCTGGGATTATTCTACTTTGCTGTAAAGACCACTAAGCTCATCGCGCC
>JBGVAV010000064.1:0-13874 GCA_045224915.1 Treponema sp. | reverse complement strand
GAGTTTACACTCATGGATGATGATTTCATGACACGCTTTTTTGAAAATGACAAGGACTGTACTCAATTTGTACTTCGGACTATTCTTGATAACAAGAAGCTTAAGGTAATTGATACAGTTGCTCAGAAAACCGTAAAGAGTCTTGAAGGTCGCTCTGTTAGACTTGATGTTTATGCAAAAGACAATAAAGGTAAACCTTACGATATTGAAATTCAGAGGGCTGATAAAGGTGCTGGTGCAAAACGTGCCCGCTATAATTCGGCTTTAATGGATGCAGATATAACGGTCCCTGGTGAAGATGCTAAGAATCTTCCTGAAAGTTATGTCATTTTTATAACTGAAAATGATATTTTCAAAAAAGGTAACCCATTATATAAAATAGACAGGTATGTAGATGGTGAAGAATTATTCAACGATGAAGCTCACATCATCTATGTTAATGGTGAATATAAAGGAAATGATCCTATTGGTGACCTGATGCATGATTTTCATTGCAAAAAGGCCGATGATATGAAAAATAAGCTTCTGGCAGAAAGAGCCAGATACCTCAAGGAAGATGAAAAGGGGGTAAAACATATGTGTAGAATTATGGAAGAATTTGGTAAAGAAGAGAGAAAAGAAGCTGTAAAAGAGAGAAATATTCAAGTAGCTATAAAATTATTAAAACAGGGAAAACTGTCCGAAACAGAGATTTCTGAATTGTTGGGACTCTCTGAAAAACAGATGAAAGATATTAAAGAGAAAGTTTTAATTACAGCTTAATTTTATGAGTAGAATAATGGAAGACTTCTTAAAAGAAGAAAGAGAAGATGAAACAATAAGACTTCTTGCAATTCTTCTTAAAAGTGGAAGTATGTCAGAAGAAAATATTAAAGAATTATTTAAGCTTTCCAAAAAGCAGATGCAAGCAATAAAAGAAAGAGTTACTGTTTTGGCTTAATCAACTTTACTATTATTATCCGGGCTGGTTGAAAGGCTCAGATTCATCTACGGCGAGGAAGTTCCTCGCCATTTTTTTTAAACTACAACTTTAATGACAATCTCTTCATAATGTTGTAGGATAGTGGTACAAAACACAAATTTCGCGTCTTATTGGTTTTGACAGGCCTGACGCAAAAATTCAAAGGTGCCGTTGGCATTCATTTATTTTAATTAAGGAGAACGCATATGTTCGCAAGTTATGATGAAGATTCAAAATTATTTTCTGAAATAGTAGCAGCATTGTCTTGTGAGAAAATTAGAACAATCACAAGTGCAACCCAGACACGCGCTTTCCCTCTGATTAAAACGATAAATGGAACAGCTGCAGGCGGACAGAGAGGACTTACAAAAGAGATTAAAGTCCAACGAATTTTTGTTATAAGGAGACTAAACCAATGGAGACTATCAGAACTTTCTTAAAACCAGTTATTGACTTAAAGGGTACTGGTGCCCAAATCAAACGACTCAGAAAAATAAGTGGATACTCTGTTCACGATTTGCAGATGATATTCGGCTTTGATTATCCGCAGGCAATCTACGCCTGGGAGCAGGGTAAGAATATCCCTACAATTGATAATCTTCTTGTCCTTTCTGAACTTTTTGGTGTAGAAATCTCACAGATTATAGTGACCAGATCCATAGAAATCTCATTTATGGAAAAGTCTGCATAAAAGGGGAGTGAAACAATGAAGAATAATTTCAAGTGGTATAAAGAACTTATCGACGGCAAGTGGTATTCAGTCTGTGATCATGAGCATGTCCCGATGATTGAACACACCAGGGATGACAAGTACAAGGTCCGCAACTGCAACGGCAAGGCAATCCTTCACCAGGATTTTGCCTCTGCAGAAAAGCTTGCCATCGAAACCTATAAAAAGTTTGAAAAGTTTAATAAGAGCTTTGAAGGGTAAACTTTTCGCACTAAATTTTCCGTGATTTATGTGTTTGCTTTTGATAGGATTCAACTATTCAAGTACAACTTGAATGACAAGCTTGTATTTTGATGATATATTTTCAAATACAACTTCTACTAAAGCGTTTCTTTTACGGAAAACTTTAGAAGTAGGGCTCGTTGAGCAACCTGAATTTTACAAAGGAGGAACTGAGATGAAAGCAGTTTCTAACATTTTTAAATTGCAAAGACTCTTATTTAGACTGCCCCAGTTCCTGCAGATACAGGGAATGCTCGGCGGGCTTGGATTTATGTGCCAGCCTGCTTTTAAAGATTTTGAAGGGAAGACCAGCGCTTGAGTTTTTTTTACACATGCGTTGGCTCCCATATTTTAGGAGGAACGAATGTGTAAGATTTATAAACCAGTAATCAACGTGGCTGCAACAGCAGCAAAAATTAAAGCGTATCGTATTCGCGCTGGTTATTCTGTACGCGAAATTCAAAATATTTTCAACTTCTCGTCTCCAGAGGCAATTTACGCCTGGGAAAAAGGTAAGTATTTGCCAACAATCGACAACATGATCGTAATCGCCTCTATGTATGGGGTTAAGGTCGATGATTTTGTTGTTACCAGCAATGTCGAAATTGAATGTGACATTGAGGCTCGGGAGGCAGAATCGGCATGAATTAAAAATGCCCATTAGCTCAACGGTCAGAGCAGACGTCTTATAAGCGTCTGGTATTTGGTTCAACTCCAAAATGGGCAATAATTATTCTCCTGTAGCATAACTGGTAGTGTACCAGATTCTGAGTCTGGGTAGTGTAAGTTCGAGTCTTACTGGGAGAACTTCATGTAGTGATAACTCAATTGGGTAGAGTTCTGGCCTTCCAAGCCAGTTGTTGCGGGTTCGAGTCCCGTTCACTACTGATTATGTGGAAGTAGCTCAGCTGGTAGTAGCGACAGACCGAAAATCTGCATGTCGATGGTTCGACTCCATCCTTCCGCGCTTATGCTCTGATGGTGAAATTAGGAAACACGACTGGCTTAAGACCAGTTGCCGAAATGGCTTGCCGGTGCAAATCCGGCTCGGAGTAATTTATGCCTGCGTGGTGCAATTGGAAGACACGGCTGACTTAGGATCAGTTGCCTTATGGTATGAAGGTTCGAGACCTTTCGCAGGTAAATATGCTTCAGTGGTGCAATTGGAAAACACGTTTGGCCAAGGCCCAAATGCCTTTTGGTATGAGAGTTCGATTCTCTCCTGAAGCAGATACGTACAAGTGGCGGAATTGGGATACGCGGTTGCCTCAAAAGCAGCTTCCTTTATGGAGTAGGGGTTCGAAACCCTTCTTGTACATCATAGGATATTAGCTCAGCTGGAATTAGAGCAGCCGCCTTCTAAGCGGCAGGTCATTGGTTCGAATCCAATATGTCCTATTTCGGGTAAGTAATTCAGTGGTAGAATGCACGTCTCATACGCGTGTTGGCGTAAGTTCGAGTCTTACCTTACCCATTTTTACTGCCAGTAGTTCAGATGGTAGAATGCATGATTTGGGTTCATGTGGTCGCTGGTTCGAATCCAGCCTGGCAGAATCTTTCGTAGTGTAACGGTAGCACATAAGCCTTTGATGCTTTTGGTTTTGGTTCGAGTCCAGACGAAAGAAAAAAATTAAAGAACGTCTTTAATGACAAATAAAGATTTTACTGATATATTATTTTTTACAAAGCGCTGAAACGACGCAAAAGTTGGCTTGTGCCGGCTTACACTTAAAGGAGGTTCAGAGATGAACGCTATGAACACTTATAATTTCAATCTTCATTGTCTCGAACATAGTGGAAATCATTCCTGGTCGGAATGTCATTTCTCTGAACATTCGTGGTGTGAGAACAGTTCGTCGAACTGTGAGTCAATTTTTGTAAACGGAGTTTTGGCGTAGTCCTTTCTTAGGGCGTTGAAGCTCCGACATAAAAGGTGTTATCAACGTGAAAACAACATTTTTAAAACCTGTTCTAGATCTTGATGCAACAGGAACAAAAATCAAAACACTTATGAAGCAGCGGGGGATTACTCCTCGGCAGCTGCAGATTCTTCTCAACTTTCCTTATGTGCAGACAGTGTATAACTGGTTTGCCGGTAAAAACATGCCGACCCTGGATAATCTTGTTGTGCTTGCAAAAGTTCTTAATGTTGCCATGGATGACATTGTTGTCACAAAAATGGTTGATGTCGAGATTGATGATGGAGAGGATAGGGAAGTTTTAAGTGCATGAACTATTAGAGTCCGTAGTTCAGTGGTAGAACAGTAGTCTCCAAAACTACTCACGGGAGTTCGATTCTCTCCGGGCTCGTAGAATCTGTAGCCAAGTTGGTTAAGGCAACGGCCTGCAAAACCGTGATCGTGGGTTCAAGTCCCATCAGGTTCTCTTTTTATGTGAGCGTTGGCGGAAAGGTGAACGCGCTTGATTGTGGATCAAGATTTTACCAGTTCGAGTCTGGTACGCCCACCTATTATTGGAGTAATGGCAGAGTGGTCGATTGCGGCAGCTTGCTAAGCTGTTATAGCAGAAACGCTATCAAAAGTTCGAATCTTCTTTACTCCGTATTTTGGTTGATTAGAATAACGGTTAGTTCACTGGGTTTTCATCCCAGCAAAACGGGTTCAACTCCCGTATCAACCTTTTCTGGAAGTTTAGCCTAATTGGTAAGGCACCAGTCCTGAAAACTGGCGGTAGATTGTATCTCCATGCAGGTTCGAATCCTGTAGCTTCCGTCATTTGTGGAATTAGCTCAGTCGGTAGCAGCAAGAGACTGTTAATCTCTAGGCCGGTTTACAGCATACTGAGTTTCGGGATCGAAATGTACGGCAGGTTCCATGGCTTTCTTGCGACCGAAGATTATGTGTTTTACCATTTTTGTGTCCTTTCCTTAAATCAGATTGCAGCCGGATTTTCTTTCTTCGGAGTGAGCAAATTCAAAACCACAGTAAGGATGCTCTCAGAGGTTGTAAATTATTTTCTTGATCCTGCCAGGTTGTAGATCTCATTATCGGCACGGGCGGATATTACAAGAATATACATCACTTTAGAGCCATCTTTTTTTACTTCGATAATCAGTTTATATACAACACGAATTCCAATTTTCCGATATTTTATTTTAAAGTAACCGGTAAGATTATTTCCTCCTTTATTTCCCAAAGGCTTTCCATAACCGCCATCGTCTTTTGAAACAGGATTTGCAGAAACTTTTTTTATACCAGCTAAGACTATTTTTCTTACAGAGCCATCAAGCCTGTCTAATTCTTTTTGAGCATCCGGATGATATCTGACTTCCCAAGGTATATTTGAATTATTCAATTTCAACCTCTATATCATCAAGTTCTTCTTCAGAAATACCATATTTTTCAAGAAGCTTTTTCTGAGAAATTGGTTTTACCTTTTCTTTGTCTCTTTTTATAGCTTCTGCGAATAAGACAGCATCTTCATATTCATCCATTATAGTTTGATATTCTTCTGGACTCATAAGAACACATTCTGGAACATTATTTTTAACAACAATTCGAGTTCCTTTTGACTTTACCTCAGAGAAAATTTTATTAGCCTCGCCTTTATTAAAACGACTTATTGGAATTATTGTATCTAAGATATTGGCTGTTTTTAATGCTAACATAAACGCCTCCTTCGAACTCTTATATAGATAGTATATAAACTAATATATTTATTGTCAAATTAATTAGCATATTTACTAGCTAAATTCCAGGGCAAATGGAGCATTAAAGCGTTTGTTCTGACAAAAAATCAGTTTTTTTGGGATTAAAAATAGACTATACAAAATACTACTTATAATGTACGTTCTGTCTACCTGAGAGGGCCCGCTTCCTTACTCAAACTCCTCAATCCTTCTAAAATCAACCTTCTTCCTGTCACTGCGTTTTTTTGGAGCTTTGCCGCCGGAGCTCTTGGTTCGTAAATCGCCGTTGGTTAAAACAGAAATAGACTTCTCACTGGATTGGCGGCGCTTTTTGGCATCTCCATCCAACAGCTTCCATGTATCTTCTTTCTTTATGAGAATATCATTTGCGCTGTTCAGGTGGAGAGCAAAATTAAGCTGATTATTCTGGGCAAGATATTCGACACAAACTTCCAGATCTTTTAAACTTATGCCGGCTTTGTTCTTTCCCTGGATTTTTGTATTTTCCCGGACCTTCTTGGCAAGAACAGCTTCTGTAATCAAAGACTTTTCCTTAAGCTGTTCAAGAGCGGTCACTATTTCTTTTTGGATTGGGGTTAGTTCATTCATAGCAGACATCAATTAAGACCTTTGAATTCCTTGTAGGTTTCGAGGTCGGCCTTAAAGCCTTTTATACAAAGAGTAACAATTCCTGCATCATCAAGAAAGCCCACAAATGGCATAAAATCAGGAATCATATCAAGAGGGGCCAGTACATACAAAAGCGTTGCCGCAATTGAAACAATAGTTCCAATCGGAACCTTTGTATATTTCTTGGTGAAAAAATCTTTGAGCATGGAAAAATAAAGTTTTACATCTTCGATAAAACCATTCAGATACTTGTTGTCCATTTTATGCAGAATAGTTTCTTCGTTATCAAAAACCTTATTCATGTCGTCTTCGGAGTATTTTTTATTTTTGAACGAATTAAATTTTTCGTTTACCCTTTTTGCTTCTTTTTCGGAAAGCTCCTGCTGCTTGCCTCGTTTGAAATGAAACATAGCCGTCCTCCTGAATTCTCCCCTACCCTATATTTTACATAATAAATATGAATTAAGTATATAGAAAACCGCTTGATAATTCAAAGTCTGCAGATTAGAATGTTGTTTAGAAAATTGTTCATCTACTCTCGCAGTATGATAGTAAGATAAACTATATTATTAAGTATGACAGATAAACTCGACTACATCGCAATTGATTTTGAAACTGCTAATCATTACATGAACAGCGCCTGCTCGGTGGGGCTTGTGCGCTTTATTGATGGCCAGGAGGTTGATTCCTGCTACTCTTTGATTCATCCGGCCAAGATGTATTTTATTCCTGAATGGACCGAAACTATTCATCACATTTCTTATAAGGATGTTTACAACAAGCCGTATTTTCCCGAGGTTTGGGACACGATGGTTATGCCTTTTATAAATAAAACTCCGGGCCTGCCGTTAGTCGCACATAACGGAAATATGTTTGATATGCCGGTCATAAAAAGCTGCTGCAAATATTTTGGAATGCCCCTACCCCAACTTGAATATTTTGATTCCCTCATTGTTGCCCGCAAAACCTGGCCCAAAATCAAGTCACATAAACTTACCGATCTGGGCGTTCATTTTGATATTGAATACCTTGCCCATGACGCCCTCGAAGATTCCCGAACCTGCGGAAAGCTCATAAAAATTGCCGCCGATGAATGGGGTGTTAATTCTGTGCCGGAGCTGCTGCAGGCTTGTAAGACGAGCACAAGGAGCTTTGATCAGCCAAGTGTTGCCTTTAATTCGCAAACGGGTCCTTGCTCTGATCCACAGTCAAAAGTTCGTTGACGTGGACGCCGTAGAGTTGTTTCTGAAGGTTTTTGACTACTTCTTCGTAGTTGTAGGAAAGTTTTTCAACCATCTGGTCTTCCAGGGCGGCCTTTACCAAAGGAGATGGATTGTATCTTTCGGCACGGGCAAAAAGATTGTTTCGGTCAACGGCTTTTTTTGTGACTTTTAGTTGTTCTACAATTTTAAGAACTTCGATATCGTCTTCTTTGTTGCTTGTACTTCCCTGCTTTATAAATCCACTTTGAACAATTTTTTTGCTGCTATCGTAATAAAAAATATTTTCGTATGACTGTGGCTCTGATTCCTGATTTTCCGGCTGCTGATTTCTTGCAACAATTGTACCAAATTTTAATTTTGTAAGACCGTCAGTTTTTGGGGAGAGCAGCTGGGCATCTTCATACAAAGCTGCATCAAAAATAACAATGGCACTTTCCGAAGATAAGGCAACATCAGTTTCCGGAATCCAAAAATCGACAAAATCATAAACGGCATGAAGATAAGTTCCGTTGTCCAAATTTCTATCCGGTTCATCGGAATCTTTTTCAAGAAGAATTTCTATACTATCGTTGTTTTTCAAGTTGAAAATTGAATGCATTTCATTGTCGCGTCCCTGCAGATAAAGCTGAGTCGAAGGCGAAAGAACAATGGCAGATACAAAACGGTCCGGTTCAGGAACAGGTTCTTGTAAAGCTTCAACATCAACCACAGGTTCAGTATCTTCAACAGTGATTTTATTTTTCTTAGAACAAGAAGCTAAAGCTACAACAAATACGCATACCCAAAAAACAACTCGATTTTTCATACTTCTCATTTCCCTAACACCCAATCTCTTCATGCTTAGTTCGCATTGCAAGAATACAATCCTGGATTATTTCGTTCAGTTCTAGGCCCATGAGTTCGGCACCGGTACGGATTACGTCGCGGCTGCAACCGGCGGCAAAGGCTTTGTCTTTGAATTTCTTTGTAACGGATTTTACTTCCATGTCGGTAACAGATTTGCTTGGACGGGCCATGGCACAGGCAAAAATCAGGCCGGTAAGCTCGTCTACGGTGTATAAAACTTTTTCCATGATGTGTTCAGGCTTTACATCAACTGTAATACTCCAGCCGTGGCTCTGAACTGCATGAACAAGCTGATCATCAATATCCGGATAGTTTGCTTTTTCGGCAGCAAAGATTTCTACACATTTTGTACAGTGAGCATCCGGCGCAACTTCAAAATCAATATCATGAAGGATTCCAACACTTTCCCAGTAATCTGCATCTTCACCATATTTTTCTGCAAAATAACGCATCGCAATTCCTACTGTTTTACAGTGACGAAGCAGAGTCGGCCCCTTTACATATTTTCCCAATAATTCAAAAGCTGTTTCTGGTTTCATTTTTTATTCCTCAATTTTTATCTTTCCGTTTTCGGCAACAGTAATAATATACTCTTTTGTTTCTATAGGTTCTACAGTTTCCCAGGGGCGTTTATATTCAAAACGCAGAGTTGTCTGGCCGGGCTTTAGGGAAGTAATTGTATAAGTGAACATGCTGGGAGCGCCAACAACCATATCGTCGCCAAGATATTTTACGTATTCTTCAACTGAAATAATTGAGTCGTCGCTGATTTGATAAAACCAGTTATAGCCTGTGGTGGGGTTTCCTTTGAGCTGGATTGTTTTTTCGTCACTGGCAAAAGGGGTAGAAACGCAGGAAGCAAACAAGGCAAAGGCACACATAATTATCAGGAATTTAAATTTTCGGGAACACACTTCTCTACCTCATCTTTTGGAATCTGGCAAAATATATCTACAATCTGTTTATCAAGCTGGGTGCCCGCAACCTCTTTAATAATGGCAATGGCTTCTTCGTGAGGCTTTCCGGGTTTGTAGGAACGGGCCATGGTGATTGCAGAATAGGTGTCGGCAACCGTGATGATTTTTGCAGCAAGAGGAATCTCTTCGTCAGGGATAGAATAATACCCTTTTCCATCGATGCGCTCATGATGATACAAAATCCAGTTGCGGATAAAATTAAAAGACGAAAGCGGCTCCAGGATTTTTACAGCAATCTTGGGGTGATTACGCATCTGCACCCACTCTGCTTCATCAAGCTTTCCGGGCTTATTCAAAATTGCTTCAGGGATTCCAAGCTTTCCTACATCATGAAAAAGAGCGGCGTACTTTAAGTTTTCGGCACTAATTCCCTTGTGCATTGCAGGCGGCAGATGATTATAAATAAGCAGCGACAGCTCCTGAACATGAAGACTGTGACCATTAAGGTTTGGATCGCGTGCTTCAATAATTCCAATCAGAGTTTTAGAAATAGAAAATGCCGATTCGCGGATTCCTTTTGTGAGCGTATAAATCCAAAGCAACACCGTAGTTACAAAAGCCGACCCTGCAAAAAGCAGAATGCCCACCCAGATTGAATCAATGCCCGCAAAGAAAATAATCAGATAAACAACGCAAAAAAGGCTCACCATCCCCAGAATCAAAAAATCCAGAAAACTGCTTTTTGTATTTGCGTCGGTTATAGAATTCCTTTTGAAAAGAATAAACCGTATATCAATTATGAGATTACAAATCTGAAAAATAAATCCCAAGAGGATAAGTATCTGGCCCGCGATGTACATAAGAAAATTCTACAGCGTATGATGGAAAAGTCAAGAAGAAAAAAGCCTTTTAATAATGCGGTGGCTTGCGGTTTGGAATGTCCCCTTGCATTTAAAAGTTCCCGCCGTTCCAGCCCCAGTTGGACGTGCCCCAGTAAGAAACATAAACCGCGTTCCCGGGGATGCCCAGTTCCTTCTGCAGAATCTCGCAGATCCGGGCCGTCATTTTGTCGCTGGCACCGCTGTCTATACTGCCAAGAACTTTTACTTCTACATAAGCTCCTTTTTCAAGCTTGTTTCCGCCAAAGTACAAATCCTGTCCGTCCACCAGATTAATCATCAAATAAGATTCCGGCTTTCCCATAATGCTTATAGCTTTTCCAAACTCCGCTTTTAAAACATCTCTTTTTTCTGCAGTCAACTGCATAGTCACCTTGGCTTCAATCATTGGCATGGTTGATTCTCCTAATTTTTGATTCTTTATTATAGCACAGGCATGATAGAAAGATAAGGAGGGGAAAGCTACGCTTCGCTACCGAGTTTTGTTTCCTATTCAGAAGAATTAGTAAACAAAACATCGCTTCCCCTCGGCCGCACTGCGTTACGCCCTACCCCTTCGAGCGGGCAATGCCTTTTGTCCCAAGGCCCGCAACGCCCAAGTTTCTTTTTACAAAACTTCCCAGTATCCACCTTTGTCTGCTCCGACGCGACGGATAATATTATTTGATTTGAGATTACGAATAATTTTCTTTACTCCACTTTCAGATAAACCAGTTCTTTCCATTAATTCGTTGATGGTAATCTTTGAGTTTTGTTTTATTAACTCAATGATTTTCTGGTTACTTTTCTGGTTACTTTTCTGGTTACTCTCTTGTTTTTCCACAGTTTCTGTCTGGGAATCTGATTTGTTATAAAAATCTTCTCTTACGAAAAATCGGCTGATGAAATATGAGTGTTCATCGTCTGTTTCAAATTCTGGCTTTGGGGAACCGTTCTTTTCCAGCGCATTCAGGATTTTCTTAAAGCCTGTATTACGACCTTCTGTAAGATGAAGCTCTTTTAGAAAATCTCCAATTCTACGGTTTCTGTAGCGGCGGTTTGTGACTTTAAAATTTTTGAGTCCTTCTATTGTTACGGAACGGTCTGGGCCCGGGTGGCTGATAATTTCAATTTTATCATTTTCTACACGTACTTCAATTGGCTCACGAACATCATAGCCCTTGTGATAAACTGCGTTTGCAAGAGCCTCTTCGATAGCTGCAAATGGATAATTAAAAAATCTGTCTGCTTCTGCCCTGTCAGGATATTTTGTAACTTTTTCTTTGATTACAGAGTTTTGAATATATTGTAAAGCCTCCCTAAGCTGCTGATGTATTGGCCCTTTGAAAGTTTTTTCAATTATTTTGTCACCGCCTACACCATCCGGGAATTCAACAACATCAATTTGAGAATAAGGCATAAACTTTTCCGGATTCATGCTGAAAAACAAAAGAGCCACATTTCTTGGCTTCATGAATTCAGGCTGCGAGCTGCATAATTCCATATTCATACATAAATCTTCAAACTTCATCGTATCAACTTCTAATTCTAGGCTGCTTCCAATTTCGTGAAGATAAGATTTTATAAGCGTGATATTTAAATCAGATAGCTCTGCCTGATGATTTACACGGTCATCAAAAGGAACTTTGTTTGCCAGAGAAAATAAATCATTAAGTTCTTCATTTGACGGCTTTATCGTACTGTTCATTTTGCGGATAAAATATGTTGCTTCGCCAGAAGGAGTTGCCTTACCGCTTTTGAATGTAAAATGACTTGGAGACTTATACGGTCTAACCTGACCGCCCGGACACCAGACAACTATTAGTTTTGTATGTTCGTCGTAATCTATAGGAGCAACAACAGGCAGATATTCTGGTGTAATCAGCTTGCATTTATTTAAGAGGTCTTTAAGAATATCATCAACTTCTGCAGACGGAACCCCTTTGATAGGAAACTTGGGACGACCGTTATCGTCTTCTACACCAATAACTAAATAACCCCCTGACCAGTTATCAATATCATTTGCAAAAGCTGTAATTGTCTTTAATGAGGCATCAGGATTCCAGGTTTCTTTAAACTCGATTCTTGCCCATTCAACAACATTTCCAGAAAGCAAAGTTTTTATGTTTATAGGTAAAGCCATTTAGTCTCCTTTTGCTACATCATTATTATAGCATGAAATTAAATTATTTATATACTAAAAAGGCTTTCAAAAATTGTTTTACAAAATTTCTTCGATTTTATCGAGAATTAATTGATCAGCCGGCAACCAATCCACCGACCTCAACGTTTCTTTTGTTAGCCACCGAGCAGCTTCGTGTTCAAGCAATTTTAATTCACCCGAAACAATGGAGCACAAAATACAATGCATAGTCAGATGAAAGTTTGGATAATCGTAGTCCACTACTCCAAGAATTTTTTCTGCTTTTATTTCTGTTGCCAATTCTTCTCGAATCTCGCGGACAATACAAGTTTCTGGAGTTTCTCCTGGTTCAAGTTTGCCACCAGGGATTTCCCAACCGTCTTTGTAGTCTCCATAGCCGCGCTGAGTTGCGAAGATTTCTTTTTTATTGGTTTGTGGGTTTGTGCGAAGAATTACGGCTCCACTAACTGTTATATGTTTCATAATTTAGTTTTACTCCTTTGGAACTTTTACTACATCTGTTAATTCCTGATATATATCATCTGGAACTCGATCTTTTAATGTGAAAAGCATTGTTATTGGTTTTTCACCTTCGGCAGATTCTGGATGGGTTATAACTTCTCCCAAATACATAAAAGGCTGTGTAATGCCTTCTATTTCTTCAAACTTTCTTACAAATAAATGAAGTCTGACATTACGTTTCTCATTATATATTAAATTCATTCCAATATCAGAACTTTGTTTTGTACTGTTTGGAGACTGCCACTGGAAGACTTCTGGTGTAATAAATTTATCTTTATAGTTGATTGATTCTTTTACATCAGCATCCTTATGAAGATTAACAAAAATAAAATAATTTGGATATGCGCTTGTAATTAAGCCCTGACCTCTAAAGGAGCTATGGATTTTTTGATATAAACACAAAGGTGCTGCAGAACGCATAGAATATTCTTGATATAGCTTGAAGAAAGGGAAGCCATAGTCTTGTCGTTCAAACTCCATTCCATATCTATGAATTGAATATTGAATTGTATCCAGTACCCATGTCTTGGCTATTTCGGTAATTTCACTTTTGTTTGAAAAATAGTTAATTATATTTTGATTTAATTGAATCTTACCATTTGAATAAGAAAACAAAACATTGTTATAAGTTTTTAGTTCGCTTGAGTCATAATATTTTCCAGATAGAATCTCGCAAGCATGAACAAAGGTTTTTTCATTTTGGTAATCAACATACTTTTCATAACTGTCTTTTGGATCATTATTTTGCTTATTAAACAAATTGATAAAAAGAGTTTCAAAAATAAGCCATTCTTCAATACGCTTTGCAGGCATAAAAGTTTGTATAAATCTGTATAAAGTTCTTATTAAGGAATTCTCTAAAACAGCTGATAATTCTGGATGTGTCTCAATTTCCACTTTAGCAACAAATTCAAGATAGGTTTTTATCTGAGGATTGAATACCGTAAACTTCATTGGATCAACACTACCATCATGTTTTAGATAATCTGTTAATAAAGGAACTTTACCTCCACAAACTTTTTTGAAAGAATAATAAGATTCTTTCATATATTTCATAGACATGAATTTTTCATTATCAAGCTGGCGAAGAATTTGTTCTTTTGCAATTTTATCCATGTGAATATATGTACCACCAGGTAAGTCTGCAAAATCC
>JBGVAV010000063.1:0-2356 GCA_045224915.1 Treponema sp. | reverse complement strand
GCCGGGGAGATAATTTTCGATGTCGTAGTCGAGGATGCGTTCGTAGTCGGCGGTTGGGAGCCACTCTTTGTAGATGCGGTCCCACATGTCGCTGATGGCCTGGCCGGCTGGACCTACGCATTTGAAAACGACCCAGGTGTATTCGGGGATGTGAAGAAGCTCAAAGCCTTCCGGGACCTTTCCGCTTAGGGCGCCTTCTACATCGCTTGCACGGCAGCCGATTCCGTATTTGAAAACATCGCTTGGGGTGGCCTGTCCGTCGGGAGCAGAACCCTGTGCGCATACTCCAAGATAGCCCGGGATTTTTTTTGTGGTTTCGTTTGAAAAGTATTCGCCCCAGAATACCGGAATCTCATTGTCGCTTGTTTCGGCGTGAAAGTTTTTTGCGTGAACGAGCAGATCAACTGCATCCCATTTTTCGATTTTAAATTCCATGATACAACCTCCTTCGATGGAAATGCGGACGGTGTAACGACTCATAAACTGAAGCGGGCTTCCTTTGCGCGCCTGCATTGGAGAACAGCCATGAAACCTGGAAAAAGCCTTGGTAAAGCTTTCGGGAGTTTCGTAGCAGTATTTGAATGCGACATCGATTATTTTGTCGCCCTTTGCAATTTCAGCCCCTGCCAGAGAAAGCCGTCTATTCCGGATATATTCAGCCGGCGTAATCCCCGTCATAATCGTAAACGCATGATGAAAATGAAATGCAGAAATATTCACGCTGTCCGCCACTTCGACCAGCCCGATTTTTTCCGTCAGATTTTTCTCCATGAATTCGATTGCGTCATTAATTGCTTTTACCCATTCCATTTAGTTCGTTTCCGTCCTTTGTTTGATGGTTGTATTATAGCTCGGGGGCCGCCGCTGTTCCTGTCAATTCTTGCGGAGTTTTGTCTTTTTTGTAAAAGACAAATTCCTCGTTTCTCTTATATTCAGTATACCCGAGTTTCTGGTAAAAGCAATTAGTGCGGGTATTCCAGATGGGGGTGTCGAGGATAAAGCTTTTTGCCTCCGGGAAAAGGGCTTCTGCGGCCTGCATGAGTTTGAGACCATAACCTTTTTTGAAGTGTTCGGGGTTTAGAAAGATTCTGGCGATTTCGACCTCGGTGCCTTTGGGATTTCCGCCCGGGATTAAAACTGCGCCGCCGATGATTATGCCGTTGGCAAAGAAGCTGTACAAATATTTTGCACGGTTCATTTGGGAATAAAATTGATTTGATTTATAGCCGGGTGGACCTGCAAGGACTGGGGCTCCGACCTGGACATCGGTTTCGAAAGCCCATTTTGAAAAGGCGGTGAGCATCATTACGTCCTGGGGTTTGGCTGGAAGCAGCTGTATGTTTTCCTGATTCTGAGTCTGTGTCATATCATCTCCCTTAGTTCTATAGATTAACAGAGATGTGCTGTAAGTTCCACCAACCGCCGGGTGTTTTTTAGAGGAATTATGCAACTTCAGGTTGCGGAGTATTTTACAGATTTTCTTGACAAAAGTACTTCTATAGAAGTATATTCTAAATATGTCAAAGATAGTCCTATATCATGGATCAGACAAGATTCTCTCAAAGCCACTTTTTGGGCATGGTAAAATCTACAATGATTATGGGCAGGGATTTTACTGTACTCAAAACATTGAGCTTGCAAAGGAATGGGCCTGTCCTACTCTTGATGACGGTTTTTGTAACGCTTATGAACTTGAAACTAAAGGACTTACACTTTTGGATTTACAGTCTGAACAATTCTGCACTCTTCACTGGCTTGCAATTCTTATTTGCAACCGCCGCTTTGACATGGACACCCCAATAATGCGGCAGGGAGCTTCTTACCTTAAAACAAATTTTCTTACTGATATTTCTGATTATGATTTAATCAAGGGCTATAGGGCTGACGATTCTTATTTTTCTTTTGCACAAGCTTTTCTTTCTAACCAGATATCTTATCTGCAGCTTCAAAAAGCCATGAAGTTAGGAAAGCTTGGAGAACAGATTGTTTTAAAAAGTCAAAAAGCTTTTAATCAGCTTGAATTCAAAAATTACGAAATTGCCGAAGGAAAAAAATATTACAGCCTGCGCCTGGTCCGAATGGAAAAAGCAAAAGCTGAATATAAAAAAACGCTGGAAGATTCTGATATTTCGGGACTCTTTATTCGTGACATGATTTTAGGAGACATCAAAAATGACGACCCGCGCTTACGATAAATTTTTTCTCCCCGGCATGATGAAGAATCTTGGTTTTGCCGTTGACTTTGCAGTAAATGGCTGCGGCCTGGCCTGCGATTCTTTTTATGATTTTTTTATTGCCTCAAAGGTTGCAAGAGAAATTGAAAACGGCTCTCCTCTTTTTGTGTGCGGTTGTTCAG
>JBGVAV010000062.1:0-10400 GCA_045224915.1 Treponema sp. | reverse complement strand
CGTCATTTGTTCCGCTTTGTTGCCTTTTCCGCTACCCCCTCTACGGGCTCAAACGCCGCCCGTAACGCCTGCTTGCATGCCTTCTATCAGCCAAATTCGCCCAAAAAGCATAAATTCCCACCTTTTTGAAGTAAAATTTATGCTTTTTAAAGCCAAAATCATGTTTTTTAAGAGAAAAAAGCCTTTTTCGTTGGCCTTCACGCTTAAAAATGCCTCCTAAAACCCTAAATTTCACCTCAAATCACGCTTTCTCTCTCAAAAAAGCATAAATTTTACCCTCCAAACCCGTGAATTTATGCTTTTTGGCCTGTTTTCATAAAAAATGCGCCTCAATCAGCTGCTTCACAAGCCTCGAACTCAACGGTCGCGCCGATGTTTCCATTGTATAAATAAAGCCATTTCCCAAAACAAAGCCATTTTGCGCATATAAGGTAATTTTTTCCAGCGCGTTAGCTGCATATTCCGAATTATCCATAAGACCAAAATGCTCCCAAACAACTTCCTTCCTAGTACGCTTATTCAAACACAAAAAATCCGGGTGAAAAATGCCCCTGCCTTTTATACGCACAGGAAACTCATAACGATACGGCACCTTAGCATGAAACAATGCATCCGCAATCATAATTTCAGATTTAGAACGCACCTGTTCTCCGCGAATCGTAAGTAAATCTGTAGGCCCTCCATCAACAGAAAGCCTCTTATATTCCACGGCCTGCCAAATCTCTGCAAACTTTTCAGGCGACAACACAGACGGATTAATCATTCCCTGCACTTCTGGGAAAAAACCTTCATAAATACCAAGTATTTTCTTTTCCAAATCCTCAGAGAGCAGCTTATCCACAAAGCGCTTTTGGTCAAGTAGAAGCTTTTCCACACAAACATCATACTTTTTCTGAGCCAGCTGCCCCGCAAAATCCAGATTCTTTTTGGAAAGATACCTTCCCTGTTTATCTCCAGAAGATTTTCTGTAATAAAACTGCACCCCTGTCTGCCTTTTTACAACTTTTAGAGACCCAGACGGCGCCTTTTTAAGCGATTTTTTCAAAGCTCCAAGAACATCCTCAATACTTTTAAGATAATCTTCCAGAAATTCGCGTAAACTCCCAGCAATCAAATATTTTTCCAATGAAAGCCTCCTTTTAAAAATCCTCACATATATATTGCCTAAAAAAGTAGACTTCTTACAAAAATCAAGGAAAAAACTTGAAAAAAGTTCAAACATACTTAATCTGTATACTTTTTTACTATCATTTTTGGGGTTTTAAGATATAATTTAGGGTATGAGTAAGATTTTATACGAAAATTTCAAGGATTATTTTAGAGTTGGCGCTGCGATAAGCGGGATTGTTTTGATGAATGACGCGGAGCGCGAAGAATTATTCCAAAAAAGGAAGGCTTGGTTTGAAGAATTCAAAAAGAACTTTAAGCCTCAGCCAGGAATGCCGGAATTTAAATTTACTGAGCCAGAGCCCTTTCCTAAAGGTGATATGATTGAAAAACAGCTGGCCGCAACTCAGTTTAATCTTGTTGTTGCAGAAAATGAATGTAAGATGGGTAATATCTACCGGGGACCTGATCAGTTTGATTTTACAGGGCCTGACCGGCTGCTCAAGTTTGCACGCGAAAACAAACAGGATATGCGCTGGCACACACTTGTATGGCATCAGCAGTCGCCAAAATGGATTTTTGATGATGGAAAGGGCGGCAAGGCTTCCAAAGAACAGCTGGAAGAACGCCTCAAGCACTACATAATGACTGTTGGAGAGCGCTACAAAAACGATATCTGCTCTGTAGACGTTGTAAATGAATGTATAAGCGACAAAAACTATGTTCTGCGAGACGGAGCCGACCGTTCTCAGTGGTTTGATATCCTTGGGCCTGATTATGTAGACAAAACTTTTTTCTGGGCAAAGGAAGCCTTCCCAAATTCAAGCCTTGTAATAAACGACTACAACCTTGAAATGTTCGAAGGAAAACGCATGGGCATGTACAATTTTGTAAAAGGCATGCTTGAACGCGGAGTACCTGTAGACACAATAGGCCTGCAGATGCACATAAACATCCAGAATCCACCGGTAAGCGAAATTGAAAAGACAATTGAGCTTTATGCAAGTCTTGGGCTCAACGTAATTGTTACCGAAATGGACATTTCTGCCTATGTAGACAAGGATTTTGAGCATCCAGATCCACGCCGCGAATATGACAAAGCCTTTTTGGACGAACAGGCCGACCGCTACGCTCAGGTTTTTGAATGCTTCAAGCGCTATGCAAAACAAGGCATTCTCAAAGATGTACTTTTGTGGGGCATAACCGACCGCATGACCTGGAAAAACAACTTCCCAGCTCCAGGCCGCACCGATGCTCCGCTTTTGTTCGACAACGAAGGAAAACCAAAGCCTGCATTTGATAAGCTCCTTGAACTGTAAACGACTCTGACAAAATGACATTTTTTGCTTGATATGTCATTATAAATGGGGTATGATTACAAAAAAAGGAGTTCCCCATGTTTGTAGAAATCCCATATCAGCGTCGATACGAAGATTTTAGAAAAGACGGTAAAATGCGCCTTGGTGCAATTCTCAAGGCATTTGAAGTTGCAGGCAGCCGTCACTGCGATACAGTTGGAGACAATATCCTGGTAGACACCAAAGAAGGTAAAGCCTGGATCATGACCGACTGGTTTGTAGAAATTGACACCTTCCCAATGGTAAATCAGGAAATAAAAATACGCACCTGGGTAGAACCAATTACACAGATTTTATTCAGCAACCGCCATTTTGAAGTTATTGCCGACGAAAAAGTCTGCGTACGTTGTATTGGCCGCTATGTTATTGTAGACCTTGCAACAGGACGTCCTCAGAAAATCGGGCCGGAATTTGCAGAGCAGTATAAACCGGAAGAACAATATGCCATTCAAATGCAAAAACCTCCTCGCCTGATTTCTGTAGCCCCGGAAGCTTTTACAAACGAAATTGCAATAAATGTTCGCCGCTCGGATATTGATTACAACGACCACGTACATAATCTTACATACCTAGACTATGCTTTTGAAGCCCTTCCTCACGAAGTTTACAAAGCCTATGATTTTAAAGGATTCCGCATAAGCTACAAAATGGCCGTAAAGCCTCACGAAAGGCTTGTATGCAAATATGCCTTTGTCGAAGGCAAACACGTTTGCTGTATTTTTGACACCGACGGCGGATTGAAAACTCAGGTGGAATTTTATTAGGATTTGTTAAATAAAAAAGGATTGCCAGACAAAGCTTTGCCCATCATACAAAACTTGTTTGACAATCCTTATTGGTATATTATTATTCTGAATATAATAATTTTATTACCTTAAGTCAGATTATTTCTTTGTCCAACCCCAGCCATTAGCAGCGTCAACAGTAAGAGCTACTTCTGAGCCATCAGCCTTTTTTCCAGTTACTTTAACAATTTTGATTGTATTAGATTCTGCTTTATTCTGAATACTGATTTTTACATTTCCAGCAGGATTTGTACAAGTTGTCTTTGTTCCAGAGATTTCAGTATATCCTTCTGGTTCATAAACTTTAAACTGAACATCTGCTGGAGCTTCTGCAAACTCAGCTGTAATAGATTCTAAGCCAGTAGAATCAAAATAAAGTTCTGCCCATTTTGAACTGCTTTCAAATACATCTGCAGTAACAGTTTCATCTGTTGGTTTGTCACAACCTACAAAGAGTAATGAGAGTGCTGCAACCACTCCCAAAGCCAATAAAAATTTTTTCATAATTCGTTCCTCCTAAAGAACTTCGTTTTTTTTATTGCAACCACACCGTTAGACGATGTTTTACCGGTTGCGTTAAATTAATTATAAACCGACTTTTAAAATAAAGAAAATGAAAAGTGTTAACATTTTGTTATTTTATGCAAAAAAGTTATAAGTAATCGCAAGTTAAACCTTTTACTGTTGTGTCATTGTCGGGCTTGACCCGACAATCTTTTTTAAAAAAGCAATTTTTATGTTATACTGAACACATGGAAAAAATCAAGCTTGCTTATATCCGTTGCTCCTGGGAATTGAGTAACGGGGAGTTTTGGAAGGCTCAGGATATAAAGGGGGACCTTCTTACAGATCTTAATCTTTCTTTTGCTCGCATAGATTCAAAGGGCCTTGTTCAGTTGAGTAACAAGGAATATAACAAAAAACAAATTGAAGCGCTTCACAAAACATTTCCGAATTTAAGAATAAATCTTTCAATTGGAGGTTGGGGCGCAGAAGGATTTTCGGATGCGGCAAGTTGCGAAAAGAATCGCGCACAGTTTGTTCAAAGTACTCTTGCACTTGTAAAGGAGCTCGAACTAAACGGCGTAGATATTGACTGGGAATTTCCTGTAGGGCCTGACTGGGGACAAAAAATAAAATCTCGTGCTCAGGATAAAGAAAATTACATTTTACTTTTAAAAGATTTGCGGCAGGCCTTTGACAAGGAAGAAACCATTTGCAAAAAACATTTTTGTGTAACAACTGCTGTTCCTTCGTGGGTTTGGTTTGTTCAAAAAAATGATGTTAGGGCAGCAGCACAAATCTGTGATTATCTGAATCTCATGTGTTACGACTATTATGGCGAATGGAGTGAAACAACCGGCTTTAATGCAAGTCTTTTTATAAACGCTAATGACCCGCGCCAATGGAGCTCTGACGCTTGTATAAAGCTTTATTCTGGAGCTGGCGTGCCTGCAGAAAAAATGGTTCTTGGCCTTCCAACTTATGGCTTTGCATGGAAAGGTGTTCCTGATAACGGCACTCACGGATTATTTCAAAAGCCAAAAGCATTCCTTGGAAACTTTGATGTTACCCAACTTGAAGAATTATACGGCCAGGGCTACGAAGATTTTTATGACGAAAGCGCAAAGCAATCATACAGATACAACAAAGAAAAAAAGATTTTTGCAACTTACCCTTCCCGCAGTTTTATAAATGCGGCCACGGCTTATGCAAAGGAACATAATCTGGCGGGCATAATGTATTGGGAATATGGACATGATATGGATGGTAGGATTTTGCAGATGATTAATGATGGAATGCGGGGAATTTAGGTTTACCTACTCGCAGGGGTTTTAGGGGGCGGCGAGCCCCCTAGGAGAAGGGGTAGGCCGCAACGAAGTGCGGCCGAGGGGAAGGCTTTCCCCTCCCCCGGAATTTTTTTACAGAGCCTCATTCATTTTCTTAACTTTGTTTTTGTAGTAGGACGAAAAAGAAATCCAGAAAATTACGTAGATTACAATGAAGATGCCGAACCAGATGAGGGTGCTTGAAAGTTTGTGTGGGAACCAGCCGCACAAAAAGCCTGCGATGTACATAACGATGCTTGTGATTATGAAATGGATGATTGTCTGCTTGAGCAGGCTCCAGCTATCTATTTCAAAAAGTACTGTTGTAGCCGCAAAGGTTGTTCCAATTATTCCTGTTAAGAAATACTGGATGATTACTGCACCTATTTTTGTTCCTGCAAGATTTACAAGAGATGCAGCAACCGGATAAAAGTTTCCGTCGCGTGCCATAAGTGATTCCAGAATAAGAATTGTCTGGCCAATAAACACTCCATAAATAAATCCCATGATTGCTCTCTTAACAGCTTCTTTTTTAAGATTTTTATTTGTCATAATATTACTCCTTATTTGTTTTTAGCCATCATAATCTGGCTCTTGATTTTGTTCATATATCTTCTTGAAACTATTGCAACTTTTTCATCGCCATATATTACTTTGACAACGCCTGTGAGCGACATATCAAATTTATGGACCTTTGAAAGGTTCACAATATCGGTATTTGAAATGCGGATGAACTCGGTCCAGCCGCAACGTTCTGCAAGCTCTTCAAACTCATACAGGCGCATTTTCAAAAGTAGTGGCTGCTCTTCGCTTTCGCATTCCACATAAACTTTTTTATCAAGGCTGTAAACTCTTAAAAGCTCGTTCTGCTTGATCTGAATACAGTAGTCGCCATCCCATCCGGAAACTGCTGTGCTTTTTCCGTTTTCATCCATCATGCTGATTTTCTGGGCAATTTCTTTGATGCTGTCTGTTTCCTGCGATGTATGAATTACACAGTATGGTTTTTCGCACTCTTCTATTTTGATTTGTGTTTGCACAGTTTCCTCCTACTTAAAGCTTCTGTATCCTATTGTAAGCGATGGTGTGCATTTTGAAAAGTTAGAAAGTGCGCCTGATGGCTGACCTATTAAGAAGCGCTCAACACCTCCAAACTCAATTACAAATGCAAGGTTTTTAAGATACTGAAGCTCAAATCCTCCGCCAAATTTTGCACTTAGCAAAAATGGCTTGCTAAAGAATTTGTGATCGTCCCAGGCAAGCAGTCCAAAGGATGCTCCTGCATATCCGTAAGTTCGGACAATAAAACCAGGGCAGTTTGCACGGCCTCCAAAAATAAGTTTGTCTCCAATTTCGATTCCGCCAAAATCTACAAATCTGTCTGTTGTAAGATTTCCGCTTCCTCCTTCTCCCTGTACAAAGAAAGAGTTTCTGAAGACAAAATTATTTTCCTGCTTCAAAAGGTTGATTCCAAATTCGCCTGCGCCTCCATTGCAGTTTTCTTCCCAAATCCAGAATCCACCAGAAGTAGTTCTATACTGATATTCTGCACTTGAATACACATTTGTATCCTCTTGTGCAAAACCAACACTGCAGATTCCTGCGACCAAAATTAAAGCAATAATTAATCTTTTCATGGTTCGCAGTATAACCCGGGGCTTTTGAAAAAGGGGGATTTTTGAGATAAGTGGTAAAATATTGGGATAAGTGGTAAATAAAACAGAATTCCGGGGGGAATTTGTCTTATTTACCAGAGGATTTTAGAAGGGATTAGTTGAAGTCGCCTGTGACAGTGGCGGATTTGGTGAAACCGTTTTCTTCGGTTGAATAACTTTTTTTACAATTTGTAAATGTAAATGCGCCACCTTCCAGTGTGATTTTGTGTTCTTTTGTTTCACCTTCGTTGTCATCTGCAGATGTATCTGTTTTTAGTGCGACTTTTGTAATGTTTTCAAATTTGAAAGTTCCAGAAGTGATAGAAATCGTTTCATCGGCTTTGATTCCGTTTTTAGAATCTTTGAAGATGGCGGTGAAAGTTCTTGGGTTTCCTTCGCTGTCATTTTCTACAGTAAATTTATTACAGTTTATTCCAGAGCTGTCATCTCCCCCGTCAAATGTGAAATTTCCGCTTCCCTTAAGTTCTACTTTGCTTGCTTTTACTCCGTGGGCATTTTCATTTGAAATAGTACATTTTCCAGAACCACCAATTTTTAAACCTTTCTCACAATGAAGCGCACCCCACTTATCATTTTCTCCTATACCGGTTGCTGAAATTGTATTTTCTGTTCCTTCTTCTGATTTTATTTCTGTTTTCAATTCTCCTAAAATCACAGGTTTGCCTTCTGAATTTTTTAGATTTGCATTTTTAAGAATAATTACTGTTCCTTCTGTTTTATTAATAATCTGACCTTCAAATTCGCCGGTGATTGTGTATTTCACATCTGTTTCTTCTGGTTGCAAAGTTATTGTTTTTCCATCCTCACTTATTGTAATTGTGCCTTCTTTTCCATCTGGGGCAGTAATTGTATAGGCAGGTGTGTCAGGGGTTTCTTCAGCAGCGGGCTTGTCTCCACAGCTAAATAAGAACAAGGCCACTGCCATGCATGTAAATAATGCGAATTTTTTTCCAAAGATTTTCTTCATTTGTTTCTCCTAGATTTTGTAGTTAGTAATATTATAATCTTTTTCCCAAATTTTGGGAAATTCTTTTTTCTTGACGTTTTGATTTTCGCATTATTATATTCAGTTATATGAAGATACTAATTTTATCATGCAACACTGGCGGTGGTCATAATTCTGCCGCAAAAGCTATTAAAGAGATTTTTGATAAAAAGGGTCACACTTGTGATATAACTGATGTTCTTGCTTTTGGAGGACAAAAAGCCTCTGATCTTGTTTGTGATGCCTATATTGAAATTGTAAAAAAGACCCCAAACCTTTTTGGAAAGATTTACAAAATGGGAAACAAAATGGGCCAGATTACTCAGGAAAACACAAAGCTCCGTTCTCCTGTTTATCTTGTAAATAAGCTTTATGCAGATGCACTCGAAGAGTATATAAAACAAAATGAATATGATGCTGTTGTATGTGTTCACATTTTTGCTGCTGAAGCAATGACAAATCTTAAAAAGCATGGACGCGTAAGCATTCCATTCTATTTTGTTGCTACAGATTATTACTGTTCTCCAATGCTCGAAGAAACAATTCCTAATAAGATTTTTATTGCGCACAAGGACAGCACCTTTACATATCTTGATCACGGAATTGATAAGAAGCTTCTTTTGCCAACAGGCATCCCTGTTTCTCAAAAGTTCCTTACTAAAAAAGACAAGGCTCTGGCCCGCCAGGAGTTAGGCTTAACTAACGAAGATCAGGTTTTTCTTCTTATGAGCGGCAGCATGGGCTTTGGCGATTTAATTGATACAACAAAATATATTTTTGATCACGGAAATCCCAACACCCGCGTAATTGCAATTACAGGTCATAATGAAGATTTATATAAAAATCTTGAATCTGAATTCAAAAACGAAGAACGGCTGATTCTTGTTGGTTTTACAGATAAGGTTTCTGATTATCTTGATGCAAGTGATGTTCTTCTTACAAAGCCAGGCGGACTTTCGAGCACCGAAGCACTTGCTAAAGGAATTGCATTAATTCACACTGCACCAATTCCCGGCTGCGAAAGCGAGAACGTTCAATTCTTTACAGAACATCATCTTTCGCTTTGTGCCCACGAAGCTTCTGACGCTGGTCGAATAGCAGTTGAACTTATGAATGATAAGTTTATGCAGGATCAGATTCTTGCAGCTCAGGATCACTTCAGATGCCAGAATTCTGCCCAGCAGATTGTGGAATTTATTGAGAGCAATTTTTCGTCTTAGAATATAAAACGCTGGGCCTTCCACCGGTTCCGTAATTTATCTCGGCAACGATGAGGCCCTGCTTTTCAAGATAGTTCATATAATGGCGGGCAGTTACAATTGAAATGCCAAGCTTTTCGGCAATCATTACAACAGTGTGCCAGCCTTGGTTTTCTTCCAGATATTCTTCTATCAAAATCAACGTTTTTTTCTGAATGCCTTTTGGGAGTTCCTGCTGGTCAAGCTCTGTTGGTTTTGGGGCTGGGCTTTCACCGGCACTCGAAATCATATTGTCTATGCTTGACTGATCAAGCTTATTGTTTTTTGAAAGGATTGTTCTGTGAGCAACAAACTTTTCTAAAGCAACCTGGAAGCGTTCAAAGGCAAAGGGCTTTATAAGATAATCAATTACACCAAGATGCATTGTCTCTTCAATTGTGGCAGAATCATTTGCTGCAGTTACCATAATAACTTCGGCAGCAATTTTTTTCTCTCGGATTTTTTTGAGGGTTTCAATTCCATCCATGTAGGGCATAAAAACATCAAGCACAATTAAATCCACATTGTTAGCGTCCAGAAAGTCCAGCGCTTCCTGACCATTTCTGCAAGACGCTGCAACCACAAACTGTGGATTTTTGCAAACGTACTGCTCATTTATCATTGCGACCATTGGATCATCTTCAACAATTAAAACCTTGTATTCCATTTATTCTGCCTGACCGTTTATCCTTACCATAAAACAGGTGCCTTCCCCCGCCTGAGATTCAAAAGAAATTTCTCCGCCAAGATGTTCTATCAAAAGCTTTGTGTGATAAAGTCCTACACCACGACCATCGCCTTTTGTAGAAAATCCGTTTTCAAAAACATGTGGCTTTACATCATCAGGAATTCCCATTCCCGAATCTTTGACCATAATAAAAAGAGAACCCGGCTTTGTCATAACACTAAAGTTAAGCTGGTTCTGCCTCTTGTCCCTGCTTTCACTATGCTGCATCGCATTCATAGAATCAAGTGCATTGTCTATTAAATTTCCTGTGATTGTTACAAGCGCTTCAGACGGAATATCAATATCCTGCGAGCAGAAATGAAGATTTGAATCAAGAACAAATTTTACATTGCATTCCGAAGCCCGCGCAATTTTACCAATGAGCAGAGCGGCAAAACTTGCATTGTCAATTGAGTTCATTACGCGACTGATTGTTTCGCGCTGAATGATAGAAATATTTTCGATGTACGACTGAGCCTTTTCGTATTCGCCTATCTGAATAAGCCCAAGAATTACATGAAGCTTATTTGTAAAATCGTGATTGTTTGCCCGCATTGAATCTACAAGAAATTTTGTTCCTTCAAGATCTTCTGCAAATTCCAGAAACTGACGTTTGATTTTTTTTGAAAGAGTGGCGCTTATTGCAAGCTCAATTAAAATTGCAGCAAGGGTAACAACAAGAAAAAGAAGCACTG
>JBGVAV010000061.1:0-5310 GCA_045224915.1 Treponema sp. | reverse complement strand
AATAATGGTATTTTCCTAACAATCTGCGGCTTTATTATTTTTATGATTGTGGGATTTATTGTTCCTCGTCCTTTTTTCCAAAGCCAGACCGACAATGCCGAAATTATTGAATACGGCGTTACCTACATGAGAATCTGTCTCATTGCCTGCGCCGGAGTTTTCTGTTCCATTACCTTTGAACGACTTTTGATGTCTACAGGTAAAACAGGACTTTCTATGGTTTCGCAGCTTACAGGTACAGCCTTTAATCTGATTTTTGATCCAATCCTGATTTTTGGTTTGCTGGGCTTTCCTAAGATGGGCATTGCAGGTGCGGCACTTGCTACAGTTCTTGGTCAGTTTGCGGCTATGACTGTTTCGTTTATTTTGAACGTGCGCAGGAACAAGGAAATCCATCTTTCGTTCAAGGGTCTCAAGCCGGAAGGCCAGATTATCGGAAAGATTTATGCGGTTGGTGTTCCTTCTATTATAGTAATGTCAATCGGATCTATTCTGGTATACTTTTTGAATATCATTCTTGGTTCATTTACAACAACAGCTATTGCGGTTTACGGTGTTTACTTTAAGCTTCAGAGCTTTGTATTTATGCCTGTATTTGGTTTGAATAATGGTTCTGTTCCAATTGTAGGCTACAACTTTGGTGCCCGTAACAAACAGCGTGTTATGAAAACAATCAAACTCAGTTGTCTTGCGGCTTGTAGTATTATGCTGGTTGGTGTGCTTGTGTTTGAATTGTTCCCTAAACAGCTTTTGGCTTTGTTTGCCGCTTCTGACGAAATGCTCAAGATTGGTGTTCCGGCCCTGCGTATTATTGCGGTTCATTTCCCGATTGCAGCCTTCAGTATTATTTTGAGTTCTGTTTTCCAGGCTCTTGGTAAAGGTATTCAGTCTATGGTAATCAGTTTTGTGCGCCAGTTGATTTTCCTTTTGCCAGCAGTATGGCTTTTGTCGCTTACAGGAAATATTGATAACATCTGGTGGGGCTTCCCAATTGCAGAGTTCCTTGCACTTGCTGTTTGCTGTATCCTGCTCAAGGCCACCTACGACAAAGAAATAAAGAACTTAGGGTAAATGAAACTCTATATCTCTGACCTGCATTTTTATCAAAGTCAACTCAACACTCAGCTTGATATGCGCGGCTTTGAATCTGCAGAAGCTATGAACAGTTATATGATCCGCCAGTGGAATTCAAAAGTTCAGGGCGGAGATATTGTAATTGTTATTGGTGATTTTATTGGCACGCGAAAGCCTCACGAAGTAAATGCAATTCTGCGTCGTCTTAATGGAAAAATCTGTTTGATTGAAGGTAATCACGACCACGACTGGCTTGGCCGCGATGGTGTAGATTACGACCGCTTTGAATGGATTAAACCATACGCCGAGCTTGATGACCATGGAAATACAGTAATTTTGAGTCATTATCCGACCTTCTGCTATAATCATCAGCATACAAGAAAGTCTGACGGTTCACCGCGCACTTATATGCTCTACGGCCACGTTCACAACAGTCCTGATGAAAAGCTTGTGAATCAGTTTCAGGATATTACAAGACAAACTGTTGTCACAAATGCCAAAGGCGTTACCGGTCCAATTCCGTGCCAGATGATAAATACCTTTTGTATGTTCAGTGATTATAAACCCCTTTCGCTGGAAGAATGGATTGAAGTTGATGCCAAAAGGCGCGAGGCCCTTCGACAGTCTATTCCTGTGCAATAAGTGCCAGAACTTCTTCGCGTGTGAGAGGCTGGTTGGCTATATATTCGTGTCTGTTTTTTTCAATTTCTTCGTAGGTCCAAAGGCGTCCGTCTGTGGCGCGCATTCCCGGGCATTCTGTTGCAACATCGTCCCAGGTTTCTTTGTCTTTCACAATCCATGCCCAGAAAGGGTAGGTGCGGCACTGTGAGGGCCTGTGCTCATAAAGCGAGCATCCGTTTTCCCACAAAATGCAGTCGTAGTTCTTTTTTTCAATCAGCGAAAGAACTGTTTTTCCTTCGTAGTAATTGGCCCAGCGGCAGTATTTAGAAACAAACTCTTTGTAAGAGAGCCCCGTCCCTTCGCAAAGCCTGTCCAGGTCGGCCTTAGACAAATAAACATACCCCGGCGAATGCCCGCAGCAAAACGAGCATCGCTGGCAAGAAAAATTGAGGCCGTCCTTGTAAAAACAGTTTGGTTTTGGCATAGGCATTTATTTAGCTAAAATCATGCACCAGTAATATTGTAAGTACTGTTTGCATCATAAGTATAAGCAATTCCGATTTTTGTGAAATTCTGGCCGAGCATATTTCGGCGGTGGCCCTGGTCGTCGTAGTTTTTGTTGTCTTCTTTCCACTGAGTAAAGGTGCCTTCGCCCGTAGAACTTCCTGCTGCAATATTTTCTCCTACATAGGAATAAGAAATTGAAAGGTCTTTAAGAACTGTAAAACAGGAAGTGCCATTTGGTCGAGTATGAGAAAATTTACTTACAATTTCATTTGCACGAATCTGGGCAGCTTTACAAAGGTCTTCATCAAGTGTGAGGTTTCCAAGTTTGCCTACAAGAGAAGTTGTAGTTGTGTTATCTTCATTCAAATAAAAAGCTTCGTCTCCTGTGCGGAATTGATTTGTTAATTCAAAAACCTTCTGAACCTTTTCGTCGACGTTGGCTGTGACATTTGAAGAGTCTGGGGTGTCGTTTGTTGACTGAGTGGCGTTGTTGTTTGTATTGGGAGAACATCCGACAAATGCGAGCAAAACAAAAGCCACCGCAATAATTTTATAAAGCTTTTTTTTCATAGAAACCTCCTGTTGCATTAATATTATGATATCAAATAAAAATGGAAATCACAATTAAAATCATCAATTTGGGGTAAAAAGCATAAATTTGGGTTGTTATTAGGTAAAATTTATGCTTTTTCAACACAAAAACTCAAATTTTTAGAATTTGACTCGTGGTTTTTGCGAAAAAGTACATATAAATTGAGATTTTTCTTCAAATTCTATGTTTAAAACCCAAAAAAATGTTCCATAATTCAAATTAGTATAAAAAAAAGCATAAATTCACCGTTCTTTTGTGGTAAATTTATGCTTTTTCATGAAATTTGTGTTCGTAAAGGGCGGGGAAAGGCCTTTCCCTTCTTTATTTACTCAACAAATTATTCAAATGCTCAACAAAGGCAGCTGGTTCTTTAAGTTCAACGCCTGCAATAAGAAGTGCCTGGCTCAACAAAACTTCACTAACATCTGCAATGAGCGCTTCGTCGTCGCTGTTCTTAATTTTTGCAAGAATAGGGTGGTCGCCGTTTACTTCGAGAATTGGTTTGAGTTCTGGACCTGTCTGGCCCATAGCCTTCATCATCTGAATCATCTGGTAGCTTGGGTCGTTTTCGTCTACAACAATGCAGCTAGGGTTGTTACCGCTCAAAGTCTTGCTCAGCTTAACTTCCTTAACCTTGTCGCCAAGTGCTTTCTTGATTTTGTCTGTTACAGGCTTGAACTCTTCTTCCTTCTTTTTGGCTTCTTCTTTGTTGTCTACAAGATCTTCGTCGGCGCCGCTGCGGTTTACAGCCTTGAGCTCGTAGTCCTTGTATTTTCCAAAGCCAGGGATAACGATATCGTCAATGTCGTCGTCCATGATTAAAACTTCAAAGCCCTTGTCTGTGTAAGCCTTGAGAAGTGGGTTTGCACGAAGGTTCTTTTCGTCCGAACCGCTGATATAGAAGATTGCCTTCTGTTCTGGCTTCATTCTTTCTACATAAGCAGCAAAATTTGTGTAGTTGTCCTCGCCAGTACCACTAGCATCGGTGCTCTTAAAGCGAACAATTTCTGCAATTTCTTCGCGGTTTGCGTAATCGCTGTATAAACCTTCCTTCATAGGACGGTTAAAGGCCTTTACAAACTTGGCCCATTTTTCAATTGCTTTCTTTTCTTCGTCGGTGCGCTTGTCTTCTGCAGTCTTCTTGGCGGCATCAGCAGCCTCACCCATCTTCTTAAACTCACCGAGCAGCTTCTTTACAGAAGAAGTTCTGATGTTATCAAGAATGCGGTTCTGCTGTAAAATTTCACGGCTAACGTTCAAAGGCAGGTCTTCGCTGTCAATAATACCACGAACAAATCGCAGGTAAGAAGGCAAAAGCTCGCGGTCATCATCAGTAATGAAAACGCGTTTAACATAAAGCTTTACGCCACTCTTGTAATCTGCCTGGTACATATCAAAAGGAGCAGTCTGAGGAATGTAGAACAAAGTTGTATATTCCTGAGTTCCTTCTGCGTGAGTATGAATGTAGTCCAACGGATCCTGTCCGTCGTGACCGATTGTCTTATAAAACTCGTTGTAGTCTTCCGGCTTGAGCTCGCTCTTAGGACGCTTCCACAAAGCCGACGCGCTGTTTACCTGGTCAACCTTATTTTCGCTTCCGGTAACGTTGCCCTTGTCATCATATTTTTTCTGTTCGTAGTGAAGATAAATTGGGAATGCAATGTGGTCGCTGTAGCGTTTGATAAGCTCTTCAATCTTCCAGCGTGACGCAAACTCCTTGCTGTCGTCGTTCAAATGCATTTCGATTGCAGAACCTGTGAGCTCAGCCTTGTCAAAGCCATATTTTTTTGCTGTTTCGCTGTCTGCTGCAATTTCATCAATATCGTAAGAGTTTGTACCGTCCGAACTCCAGTGCCAGATTTTTCCATCGCCCGCAGCCTTACGAGTATAAACATCAATCTTTTTAGCAGCCATAAATGCCGAATAAAATCCAACACCAAACTGACCAATGAGTGCCGAATCCTTAGCAGCCTCAGTAGTAAGAGCCTCCATAAAAGCCTTAGTTCCCGAGCGAGCAATAGTACCCAGGTTGTTGGTAAGGTCTTCTTCGTTCATACCAATACCAGAGTCCTGAACAGTAAGCACGCTGTCTTTTTCATCAAAAGAAATATCAATGCGTGGCTCAAACTTAATTGCTTTGTAAGCATCATCCGAAACAGTCAGATACTTAAGCTTATCCAGCGCATCCGACCCGTTACTAACAATTTCCCTCAGGAAAATATCCTTATTTGAATAAAGTGAATGAATAATTAATTTAAGAAGTTGATTTACTTCTGTCTGAAACTCATGCTTTGCCATTTGTATAGCCTCGAAAAAATATATTTTGCTTTAAAAGATAATAACAAATCGGGCAATCGGCAAGTGAAAAATACAGATACGGGCGGTCCCTGCGTTCACTCGCTTCGCTCGTTCACGCAGGTCGCTATGTTTGAACTGAACCCAAAAAGCTAGACACTTTTTGGAGGATGTTATGCAAAGAGTATTCAGTTATGAAACACGACTGGAAGCTGTAAGGC
>JBGVAV010000060.1:0-2331 GCA_045224915.1 Treponema sp. | reverse complement strand
TGTCATTTTCCTCAAGAGCCATATCAAGAAGTTCATCTTTGAATATACCTATAGCAACATTCTGATTGATTCTCTGAGGATACATATATTTATCAGGTTTCTTCTGAAGTTTTTCTTCTGCAGTATGTCTCACATCTTCCATCATGTTATATACATAAACCTGTGCAAGAAAATCCTGCTCTACATAAATACTTGCATTTCCTGTTACGCTTTCGAATCTCATCTTATTTTTTATTGTGTTATAAGCATCTTCTATTTTCCATCTCAGAAAATATGCACTTATAATTTCTTCGCTTTTTATATCATCAGGAAGACTCGTCAAAATTGCAAATTCATCTCCTGCTGGAGTTTTGTCACGGATTAGTCTTGTGGCTGTGAATTCATTGTCTTTAATTTTTTCATACAGATCTTCATTCTTAGCTTTCAATTTCATCAGCTTTGTTTTTGTATTCAATATTTTTACAACAGAGTCATTGCTTTCTGTCTGCTGTCTCTCATTTTTACAGAAGGTTGAAGAAATTCTCACTATATAAGCTATTTTCTGTTCATCAAGATAATTTAAAAGTTCTAATGAAGGATAACCTCTGTCAAAAATTATGATAATCTTTTGTTTTAGTCCTATTCTCTCTATCGCATTGATGTTTTCTTTTGCAGCTTCAAGTTCATTCACATTTACATTGCATATCTGAAGATCTATGAAAAAATCATTGAGGACATCAAAAAGGCCGCTTATTAAAGCCCGGGCAGGTCCTTCGCAATATATATTCCCCTGAGTTCCATATGTTTTTCTATTTTCTTCAGAGTTTGGAATTTCTGCTTTACTGCCGTCTATCGCAAGTACAAGATAACCATTCCATAGCTTTACTTCATCCTCTGATTCATAAAAGGATTTTATATATTCGTCATTGGCATATCTGAATACTTCTGGATTTAGGTTTTGTCTCGCCTTGAGCCAGGCTTGTTTTGATATTTCGTCTTTTCCGCTTTTCTTGGAATAATTTCTAATTTCCATTGCTGCCGTAAGTCCTTTGCGTGCTATGATGCTTGTCATTATATCATAGACGCTCATTTTTCGTATCCTCACGAAAACATTTTTACGGCTTCCTCTGGCTATTTCTCTAATCTTTTTAGATTTCCATAAAGAGACAGTTCTGTTAAATCTTGTTATACTTTTTCCACCCATACAGAAATTCTAATAGATTTTAGAATTTTTAAATAGTAGGTTCCTTAAGTTGATGATGTTGGGCGTTGCGGGGTGTCCCCGCTAGAAGGGGGAGCGAAAGACGGCTTGTCCGGCTGGAGCGAGGGGGAGACTTTCCCCACCTTTGCCCAATCAACTCGAAGGGCGTTTCCTTCAATAATGTTTGCGTAAGTATGCAATGGGAGGAAGTTCAACTCTTTCTCGATTATTTTTGCAGTTTCTTTCATCATCTGGCTTTCTGCAATCCAGAGGGCTGTCTTTGCAACTACGGCGGCAAAATCATTTATCTCAATTCCATAGAACTGCTGAATAGATACCTGAATTAAATCTTCCGCTTTGTACGTAAGAGCAAGTTCACCTTCTCCGATGTTAAGTTCTACTTTTATACATTCATTTCCGAGTTTACGCAGACTCAAATAAGTTTCTGTAAGGAAGTTTCCGGAGCCGCAGGCTGGGTCTAAAAATTTAAGAGTTCCGAGCCGTTTATGAAATTCTTTTACCTTTTCAATTCTGTTTGCTGTATTTTTTATCTGTTTCAACTCTTCAAATTCAGTCTTCAAATCATCAAGGAAAAGAGGGTCTATGACCTTGTGAATGTTTTCAATGCTTGTGTAGTGCATACCGCCAGAGCGTCGGGTTTGGGGGTTAAGAGTTGACTCAAAAATTGCTCCGAAAATTGTCGGGCTGATTTCGCTCCAATCGAATTCATTGGAAGCGTGCTTTACAAGAAGTTCTTTAATTTCTTCTGTAAGTGGCGGAATAGTTTTGTCTTCCTCTGTAAAAAGTCCGCCGTTTACATACGGGAAAGCCGCAAGGGACTCTTCAAGATATTCATCCCTCTCCTCTTCCTTCTGGTCTAAAACCTGGAACAAGTCTAACAATGCACGGCGAAGGTCTTTTGCTTCAAACTGTTTAAGATAATCACCAAATATTGCCTTGTGTCCGAAAATTCCGGCATCTTCGGCATAAAGACAGAATACAATGCGGACACAGAGCATATTAAGGCTTTTTAATGTCGCAGGGCTTGGGTTGTCTGCATCTTTGTACTGTTTTAAGATAGCATCATAAATTTCGCCGATTATGTCTCCGGCTTTCTTCGATACTTCAAGCTCTTTTTTCAGGTGTACGCT
>JBGVAV010000059.1:0-5884 GCA_045224915.1 Treponema sp. | reverse complement strand
CAGAAGTTACATTTACACTCGGTGTAATCTGAGCATAAGCCAGGCACTTAGCCTGTGCAGTATTTCCATTCATCAAAGCTACTTCGTTAATTCCGTTTGCGTTCAAATCGCCTGCAGCAAAGGAAGCTCTATACAAAACTACATTTCCGTTTGCAGCTCCAAAAGTTCCTTTGATTTTTGGATAACTTGAATCAAGTTTTTTGTAAGTACCTGTTGCAGTATTTACAGAAGTATTGTTCTTAGGAGTACTTCCGGTCCAGCCGGTCCCGACAATCATATAGCCGTTAGTTGCATCCACCTTGTTCTGAGTTGGATTACTAATCATCAAATCAGCAATAAGATTGTCGCCGATTGTAGTAATCGTATTGTGATGTTTTGTAATCATAGGCTTTTTCTTCATTCTAAGAAGGTTTCGCCAGAATCCATTTTTGTAATATTTGATATTACCATTAGCATCACGAACCGTAATGGTAACCATACCTTTCATTTTTCCTTTTGAACTAATCATTTACATACTCCCATAATAATTCCAAACACCAGAGACGTAACAATAACGCCACCGGTCCCGCCAATCAAAGCACCATAAAAAAACTGGTCTTTCTTTTTCTGGGCTTCTTCCTTTAATCGTTTATTTTCCGCTTCCAAAAGAAGCTTCTGTTTTTCAAGTTCATCAGCTCTCTCTTTTTCAAAAGCCAGATCACCACCAACTTCCAGTAAAGCAGCCTTAACAGCCTCTTGAGCCGTTCGTTCAATTTCTTCTTCTGCAATTTCCATAACTTCCTCAATTGTCAGCTCGCTGGCAACGTCTTCGGAATCTTTCTTTTCCGTCGCTGATTGCGTCGCAGACTGAGCCATAAGATTCTGCAAGCTGGCGAGCATCAGCATGCTCAATACGAGCAATCGCTTCTTCACGTTTAGCTGCAGCCTTAGCATTGATTTCATCAATATCCTCCTTTTCAAAAATGTCATTGTCGGGCTTGACCCGACAATCTCTCACAAAGAGAACTGTAAATATTGCAGCAAACACAGCTCCCAGCCAGATAAAAATCTTTTTAATCACTTCCCATACTTTCTTCACTTGTTACCTTCTTTTGAAACTTAAACTTCTGAATCTCTCTTCCTGCAATAACAGTAAGAGCCACAGTCAGCCATTCAGCGCCGCCAAGCACACCACAGCAAAGAAGTACAGTCGCAACAATAAAGATTACAAACTTCACGCTAAGCAGTTTTTCAATAAGTTTTTGAAATCTAAATCCAATCATCCGCGTGCTCCGTCAATTGCATTCCTGATTTGTTCGAACTGATAATCAGCTCCAAACAAATCCACATTGTCATCACTTGCTTTCTGTAAAGCTTCTCGGTCCAGTCCGCGAACAATAATTCTGTAATCATTCGCCTGGTACCAAGGCTTCATATCGCTCAAACTCCTGAGCTCTGAATAAGGCTCCACGCAGTTAAGCACAACATCACGGCCACAGACTCCGGCCACATGGCAGATTTCATTTTCTTTATAAAGCCTTGGTCCAAGCTTTCTGTCGTAAAGCGTCATAAAGAAAGCCGCCTGTATATCATTCTTGTCCGGATTTCTTTTTGTAAAATACTTTTTGAATAATGCATCTGCAGTAACACGAATTGCACATCCGGTTGCAAGCAAGAGGGCAAGACAAACTGAGCCCGAACAGTCCGAGCTTATAAGATTTTCTTTTCCGCTTTCATAACGAAGAAACTGCATACGCCCAAGAAAATAGCGGTAGCGTTCAGCTTCGCTAAGTCCTTCTACAATTTCCTTTTCAGCTTCCAGCATAAGCCTCATTCTTAAATTGTTATTGTCCATTTGCAAACTCCTTAATAATCATCACCACAAAATTAAAACACGAAATAATGCAGGCAATAATCGCAGTAATCTTTCCCTGTTTCCCGGCATCATTTTTCAAGTGTTCTTCAAGTCTTCTGGCATTAGAGCAGGTAGCAGGATTCATCTGGCATTGAGTTTGTTTCGTATCAATAGAATCAATACGCTTCTCAACAGTCTTTTTAAATTCCTTCATCTCAGCCCTAAAGCCACTAAGCTCAACTTGTAATCCATTCATTGCCTGAATCAACTTTTCGCTATCGTTAATTGTGTACCTCCCTAAACACGAGTAACCCAAATCTCAGAAGAGAAAGCCTCTTCTTTTTTATACCTGAAAGTAAGCTCATCAATTCTTACTTTCCTAAATCCGTTTTGTCCGTTAAGCCTTATTTCCATAAAAGCACCAACACGAGCATGAATAAGAGGAATATAAGTTGTAAGGTAATAAGCGCCTTTACAGTTCACACATTCATTAAGAAGATCTTTTGCACGTCTTTCGCAGAAAGGCTCATTTTCAAATAAATCATCACTCAAATATTTAGAGGTCACGTTTCGAACAATCTGTCCGTGAGAAGCAATCTCCTCATCATTTTTTACAAACACGCTGTAGTTAGTTTCACTTATAATTGCACGACCTGTGATAGAAGCTTTACGAAGTCCAATAAGATTTCCGTCACGTCCCAGTTGCACAATCGCACGGTCGCGGTAAGTCGTAGTATCGTATTGAATAACAACAGGCTTATCCTCGCCGGTAACTTCCATCGCCTCTAAGAAGTCCTGCTCACTGTCTATCGAATCTGCATAAACAACGTTTCGTGTTTTTCCTTCATCATTTTTTGCAGTGTAAATAGCCTGGTAATCGTTATCAGAAATAATTTTACGGCTGTCATCAGTAAAAGGATAATAAGGCTGCATATCCTCGTCGTACCACACAGGTGCATCCGAATAAGACCAGAGCTCCTGTCGTTCTGTCTGAACATAACGGGTATATTTAAGCCTTACATTATTTGCATACTTATCGCGGTTATTAAAAAAGCGGTAATGAGTAATCTCATTTTCATTAAGACTAAAGCAGATTTCTTCGCTGTACTCATTCTGTAAATCATAAGGACTTTCAATAAAGCTTAAAGTCAAATCCTTACCACATTCCACAACAGCGTTATAAGCCTTAGCCAAAGAACAAAGTTCTTTCCAGGCAGAGCCTGCAACAACAACATAAGGAATATCAAAATTAAGAGTTCCACAGTTTATCTCGTTAGCGCCAATTCCACCGCGAGCCGCAATAATATGAACTAAAGAATTTTCAGGATGCGTTCTGTCACAGACAACCGAGTGTACGACCACCTGAGCATCAGTCCAATTTCTCTGCAGCTTTGTATCATCAAGTTTTTTAGAAAGGTCTATAAGCTTTACCTTGCAGGTTTTATTTGAATAACCGGTCTCCTGAATCTGAAAGCCGTCTGCATCCACAAACATATGAAAGCGGAAGAAAGTGTTAGTCCTCTCGCCAAAGCAGTACCAGATCTGAACACCAAGACCTGGAACAAGCTCGTCATTATTTTCTAAATCAAAATCATTGTGCGAGTTATCAAGAAGAAGTTCTCCAAGATTTATAATTCCGCCGTCTTCACTTATATAAGAAGTCATCACACATTCAAGAATGTCAGAGTTACGGATATAAAGGTCTCCGCTGCTAAGTTCAAAAACAACTCTTACAAAGGGGCGGCATTCTGTATTTCTGATTGCGTTCTCAACCTCAGGCGGAACTTCATAAAACTTCATAGTAAAAGTTTAAGCCCTAAGTGGTTTTGTAAAGTGTAGATAATGTTTTGTTTTTTTAAGAGATTTTATAAAACAATTTGCAGGTATTCTTTTTCGTTTCTTACATTAAAAACAACAGGACCGGTGATATTAAAGCTTTGATTACATAACACAGTATCCGCGCAGTTTATATCAACCATTTGGCCATCCGGTTCAAGGTCGTATAAATCAATACTAACTCCGTCCTTTATATCCAAAACTAAAGAAACCTTTTCAATTTTATTTTTCACAGGATACTGTTCATCACTTAAAGGAAAGTACAGTTTTATCTTATAAGAACTGGTTTCTCTAAATTCTCCGTAAAGTTCAAATCGGTAAACGAGTGGCAGCACTTTCAAATCTGTAGTAACCCTGTGTCCGTCAAAATAATAAGTCCGGCATTTGGTCCAGCTCATAGAAGGAATGTTTATAGGCCAGCTGTCTGTATATGAATCTTCCGAGCTTCCTAGATCAATCCGCATTTTAAAAGCTTCTTCGTTATCACCTCGAAGCTCAAAGCTTTTAATCACTGCATTTTTATAAATGATTTTTTCAAATATACGGTTTGCATATAAATCAAAACTCTGCTCGTTATAAAACAGCAGAAGAAACAAAGCTTTTGTACACAGGTATTCAAGCCGTGTTACAAAACACCCTTGAATCAACTTTCCTGTTTCTATACAAATCTCTCTGTTTCTTCTGCCTATGCAAGATGGCAGCTTATAGCCTTTGGACGTTAATCTTACAGTTTCCTCGCTGTATGGTAATGGAATAAATTCATTGTCTTTTAATACCGTCAGTGTGCAGTCTCTGCCTTGTATCTTCATACAAGAAGTGTAGCACCACTAAGGTTTTGAAAAGTGTAGATAATGTTTTGAGTTTTTAAGAGAATTGATTTCAAATATTAAAACAAATATCTCTTAAAATAATGTGCTGTATCAGTATTAAAATCATAGCCCATATCATCTTTCAGAAGGAATCTATATAACATACAAAACATAGGATTATTGATTTCTTCCTGAGAAAGAGTTGGTTCTTTGGTTACCAAATAATGTCTGTAAAATAATCTTATGCCATTTTGAATCATTTCTTTCGAAGCTGCATTTAAGAAGTTATGTTCATCTAAAGAATCAAAAAGATTAGTTATAAAATAAGCCGGAAATACTTTTCTTCTAAAAGTCAGATACTGGTCCTTTTCTGAAATATCAGGAAAAAGCTGATAGATTAAGTTATCCTTTGGAATCAAATCTTCATTCATAAATAATTTAATTACTTTCCAACTTGGTCTAGCTGTCTTACTTTTAGTCCAGCGATTTATCAATAGTTTTAAGTCGGTAGAATCTTTTTCATCTATTTCATACTTTTTATCATTCCAATATTGAAAGAGCTTTGATTTATCGATAGCAAGTGCAAGAAACAAATCAAATACTCCTTCCAATGGTTCAATTATTTTTGTGTATTCACAAGATGGAAGATAAAAATTAAATTGAAATATAGATAAAAGAACTGCACCAGCACGATTATTATTAAAATCCGGAGATTTCAAAGCTTCCAGCATGGAGCGTTTATAGGCATTAGAAATAGAATACATAATTGTATATTCCATGAATTCCTGTTCCGGAATTACATTTGGTGGAGTAAATTGAAGTGCCTGCATATAAGGAATAAGTAAATCTAATATAGCAAACTTATCCCAAGTATTTATGTAATCTTTTTCTCTAGCCCAATCGACGAACTCGGTGAATATATCCAAAACCCGTTGAAAATTAGGATCACGAATAATGTCAAATTCATATTCGATTTTGAGCAGCTTCTGGATTTCCTTTTTTCGAGCCTCCCAATTGTGTTGGTAAAAGTCCTTAAAAGCATCCTGACCAATTGCGTCTATAAATAGTTTGATAATAGTATTTGCTGTAAACATAATTACAACCTCCTTGAAAATATGATTGCATTGTAAACGACAAATACTTTGAAATCATAACTTTTTAGGGAAACTTGTTTTTTAGTTTTAAATTATCTTAAAAGTATTGTTTCTAATCTAAGAACAAATTCCTTTAATTCATCTAGAGTTATTGGGTTTTCTTCTGCCTCATCTCCATTATGAAGCTCACCACCAGAAACTCTATCATGTATTTCATGTAATTGATCAATTATTCCAATATCAGGATTTAATTTTTTTAATTCATCCCAATTAATTCTTGAATTTTTTGTACTATATTTTGTAGGTGTTTG
>JBGVAV010000058.1:0-21823 GCA_045224915.1 Treponema sp. | reverse complement strand
ATCGGACTCTACCACGGTTGTGCTGACGCAGGAGCAGATAATACAGATTCGCAGCGAGTTGAACGCTATGAGGACAGAAACAGCTCTGCTGTTGAAGCAGTCGGAAACCTGGAAAGCGGACTCAACTCTGTGGAAGAACAGATGCAGGGACTTGGAAAACAGATTACAGACGGCATTACAGATGTCGGAGATCTCCGAGAAGTCGGTGATAGAATTGCAGGAGCAAGTTCAGATATTGCGGACTCTGCTGGACGAATTGAAAAAGGAATTCAGCGAATTGAACAAATCCTTTCAGAAGCAGAAGAAAAAAATAACGTTCTGGCGGACGGTATCGGCAGTCCTGGGAACGGCGGTTCTGACTGAAGGTTTAATCATCTGGCTGCAGAATAAGTGAGGTTAAAAAAAATGGAAATGTTTGCTTTGATAGTTTCTGTTGCAAGTGGAATTGGAACCGTTGCAGGTGTTGTTGGGCTTGTAGTTAAAATCGGACGCGACAAAGGAGAATCTGCTGCGGAAATGCGTGAGCTTCGCAAGGACGTTGACCGTAATGCAAAAGACATAGACGCGCTTGGAACCAAAGTAAACAACATCCAGCTGGAAACTGCAGTACAGCTTAGAACGCTTTCGAGTGATATGGGGTGGATTAAGTCCACCCTTGAGGATATTAAGTCAAAAATAGACAGGGGTGCAAAAGATGCCTAAGAGAAACAAGATAGAAATGCAGGGCTTGGTTGAGCGCATCTGCAAGATGTACTTCAACGACAAGATGAGCCACAAACAGATAGCAGAAGTTCTCAAGGAAGAAGGATTCGACATCAGCAAAAGCGGTGTCGGTCGCACTCTTGTGAGCCAGGCTGCGCAGATGAAAGCTTACAAGGATTCTGCAAAAAAGGCAGTTGCCATTGTTTCTGAGCTTGAAAAAACTCCGGGCTTGAATATCTCTGAGGCAAGTGTTCAGCTGGTTCAGGCAAAGCTTCTGGAAGAACTCAACAAGTTTGAAAACTTTGCAACCATTTCTCCGGAAGAGCTTTTAAAAGCAATTGCAAGAAATACTGATGCACAGGTAAAGATTGCCCGTGTAAAACTTGAATATGAACGTGGTTACAAGAAAGGCTTGTTTGAAGCTGCAAAGACTGTCGAAGCAGAAGGAAAGAAAGCCGGATGGAGCGACGAGAAAGTTGCACTTGTTAAAACCAAGATTATGGGCTTGAAGGTGACCTATGACGAAAAGCCAGCAGAAGACTAATGCATACGATATCTTTCTTCCCTATCAGAAAGAATGGCTGGAAGACAGAAGCGACCTCAAAATCATAGAGAAGAACAGACGATGCGGTATCTCCTGGACAGATGCCGCTGACTCTGTTCTTGATGCAGCTCCAACAGAGGCATGGACAAACACCTATTACATGAGCTTCAACAAGGATAACTGTCGTCAGTACATTGAAGATGCCGGTGAATGGGCAAAGAAGCTTGGTTTTGCAATCAGTGAGATTGAGGCAAAAGAAGAGCCTCTTCTTGATGATCCTGATAAAAATATAACGACATACAGAATCGCCTTTTCAAACGGTGCGGAAATTATGGGACTTCCTGGTGTTTCGCGTTCGCTCCGTTCCAAGCAGGGAAACGTTGTCATTGATGAGGCTGCCTTCTTTGATGACCTGGAAAGCGTTCTGCAGGCTGCAAAAGCTCTTGTTATGTGGGGCGGTAGAATCCGTGTTATTTCGACACACAACGGAGACGACAATCCTTTTAATATCCTGATAAAGAATATCCGTTCCGGCAAAGAAAAGGAATGGAGCCTGCACAGAATCACTTTCCGCGAGGCAATGGCACAGGGGCTCTACAAAAGAATCTGCCTTAAACAGGGGCGCAAGTGGACCCCGGAAGCAGACAAGGAATTCATGGACAAGATGTACCGCATCTACGGTGACAATCCTGATGAAGAGCTTGATGTAATTCCACGTGCCAGCGGAGACAGATATTTTGGGCGCGGTCTTTTGGATCACGCTACAGCTGATGCAGACAGTTACGACATACGCCGGCTTGAATGTTCAGACAGCTTCCTTCACAAAAGCGAAAGCTTTAAGAACCGAGAGGTTGAAAAGTTTTTCAAACAGGAAGTGCGTCCTGTTCTTGGTGCTCTTGAAGGTCAGGTTTTCGGCGGTAATGACTTTGGACGTTCCGGCGACCTTACAACCTACTGGTTTGCAGAAGAGGTTTCAAAGACTCAGCTTGCAGTAAGGCTCATTGTGGAAATCAAAAATGCACCTTTTGAACAGCAGCAGTTATTCAATGACTATGTAACAGACTGGTTATCAGAACGTAAAAAGTTTGGTGGACTTGCAATAGACTCTCGCGGTAACGGTCAGCAGATTGGAGAACATGCAATGCTCCGTCATCCGGGAGCTTCGATTCAGGTTATGGAAACCAATGCCTGGTATGCAAAGTACGGAACCGATTTGCACGGACTTATGGAAAGCGGAGATTTTACCGTTCCTGATGACGAAACAATCAAGGCAGATTTTGCACTTGTTGTACTTAAAAACGGAATCCCGACTATTCCTGCAGTGCGCACGTCCGATCGTGACCAGAAGGGAAAGAGACACGGAGACGGTGCGAGTGCTGCAATGCTTTGTGTATGCGCCTGGAGAGAATGTGCAGCGGATCCGGCACCGAGCTTTTTTGTTGCAGAAAAGAAAAAGAAATCATTTTGGTAGGAAGGTATAGATTATGGCAAGAACAAACAGTGTTACTAGCAGAGTCATAAATATAAACGGATTCCGCAGTATTGCAAATTATGTTTCTGATACACAGGACTGGATAAACTCCGTTCAGGAACGCGAGAACATCTTTGAAGAAATGCGTGACGACGGACGTGTTGAATCTCTCATTCTTGACCGCAAGAACAAGGTTCTGCAGATGTACGGTTCATTCACGGACACAAAGAACAAGAACGTAAACGAAGCCTGTCAGAATCTTCTTACCTTCAACACTTTCTACAAGCTCAACAATATCCTTTTGAATGCGGTACCTTATGGAATTGCTGCGTGTGAAGTTATCTGGGAGTTCCGGGGCGGTTGGTACGTTCCTGTTGATTTTACTCCAATTCCACGAACTGCTTTAAGCTTCCCTCAGCACATTGAACGTGACTGGGGAGTTCCAGTTCTGACTTCTCAGAATCTTATTTTGAGCGACAAGCGCAAGTTCATAATTCACCGCAACGATGACGGCGAGTTGAATCAGTGGGGACGTCCTACTTTGCGCAGTGCTTACACCTTCTGGAAGTTCAAGCAGCTTGGTGTTAAGTTCTGGGCAATGGCAGCCGAGCTTTGCGGTGTTCCTTCGATTCTTGCAATCTTTGAAACCAAGAGTGAGGAAGAAGCAAAAAAGCGGGCATCTGATTTAACAGCAGCCCTGCAGAACTGGGAAAGCGGATCTTCCGGTGCATTTGGAAACGTTAAGGATATTAAGATTGTCTCTAGCCAGATAAATGAGTTTAACAAGATTGTTGAACTTTGTGATACAGAAATTTCCTATGCACTTACAGCCCAGGCGCTTACTACAAACACAGCTCAGTATGGAACTCACGCTCAGGGAGAAACGCACGTCCAGACTTATGACGACCTCATAAAGGGTGATGCCTACAAGCTCCAGCAGACAGACCAGCAGCTTGTAATTGCCTTCTGTGAGCTCAACTTCCCTGGAGAAGTTGCCCCGCAATATGACATTGACTCTACAGACTTTGCACCGTGGGAAGTTATCCGCGATGCAATCGACCGTGGTGTTCCTGTAAGTCTTAAAGCTCTTTATAACAAAATCCATCTGCCACAGCCTGTTGATGAAAAGGATTCGTTCGTAAAGGCTCAGCCGTCTTTCGGTTTTTCTGATACAGGAAAAGACGATTTTTTTCAGAAGAGGCAGTAGAAAACCTTTTCCAGGAAAAGAGCCGGGCGCGACGGCTTGACCGCATTTCTACTGCCGCCTGGCTCAATATCTCTGACAGTTACGCAGAAAGAATAAAAGCCTACATTCAGGAAGCTTCCCGCAATCCCGACATTCTTATGACTACCAAGGTACTTCCGCCGGACTGGGGAGCAATGGGAGAAGCTGCAAAGCTTTTTACTCGCTCCCTTATGATGGGCTTGGATTCAGCTGTACGCAAGAATGAGTTTGCAGAGCTTACTGCAGAAGACGTTGAAAACTTGCCTTATGCCGAAGCTGTAGAATATCTTAAAAAACGCGACGTTATAAAAAAAGTTGATTATAACGAGCTCTCCGACAAGATGCGCTTCCGAGCTTTTACAGCTTCCAGAATTGCAGACGGGGATCTTCTCAAACGTATAAACTCCGAGCTGATTAAGAATGTGAATGATGGCAAGGGGCTGAAGGATTTTCTCTCTCTTACAAAAACTGACATCCTGAATAAAGTCGGTATGGGTGCAGGTGGCCAGGGCTGGTACTGGGAAACTGTCTACAGAACCAACGTTCAGACCGCATACAATACTGGCCGCATGATGGGCTTTGAAGAAGACAAGCCTCTTGCGCTGCATTTCGTAGGAATTGAGGACGCAAGGCAGACGGATGTTTGTCATTCGTTGAGCAATGTTATCAGACCGTATGATGATCCGCTTTGGGAAAAATATATTCCGCCCCTGCATTTTGGCTGCCGTTCGACCATACGTGCAATTTATGATGAAGACGAGTTGCCGGAAGAATGGTCTTCCCTGGAAGGAATTGAAAAACCTGCAAAAGGCTTTGGAACGAATCCTCTTGAGAATGACAGCTGGTGGAATGAGCTTTCAAGTCAGGTTGCACGTGCGAAGGAATACGGGGTGCAGGGAGAGATTGAGGCGGCGAAGGTTGCGCTGGGAGTAAGTCAACCAACAAAAGAAGAACTGATCCAAAAAGCTACTCAAGCGATACAACAAAAAAGAGAAGAAATGATACCAGAGCCTATTTACGGTTACAATGAATTAAGACCAAAAGAAAAACGTAAAGCAATTTGTAATTGGCTCATCAGAAAAGGAATGATTAGCGGGAAGGAGCGTTTTGTAATTGCAAGACCAGATGGAAGTCTGGTTGCTTTTAGGAAAGGAACAGAAACTGGTGTGAAGTTAGGAGAACGAATAGAAAACTTTCTGAAGATGTCTGATGAGAATAGATTCATTTTTTATCACAATCATCCATTCAGCGGTAGTTTTAGTTATGATGATGCAAGAACACTAAATAAGCTCCCATCATTAAAAGAAATGGTTGCTGTAGGACACGATGGAACTATATATTCATTAAAGGCTGGCAAAAGATTGACCGATGAACAGTTTGATGATGTATTTGCTTCTTGCAAAAATGAATTAGATTTCATAAATAAACTTGAAAAAGAGTATAAGTGGACATATAATTCTAAATGAGGTTAATATATGTTATGTCATTATGATGAAACACCTATTGAAAACCAAGAATTACAATTCAAATACGGATTGAAAAAAGAGTTTTGTAGGTTGCAATGTAAGATGGATCTCACAGATGAAGAGCGAAAGCGTCTTGATATTCTGCACCATGGGACAGAAGATCAAATTAAGCACCTTGCTGAAAAGAAGTAAAACACAGCCCCGAACTTCCGGGGCTTTTTTATTGTCTGATACCATTTCTGCAATTACAATATAGGCAGGAGGTATCTATGGCAACTGTTGCAGAAAATGAAAAAGTGAAGCTTGAACTTTTCAAGACAATTCTTGCAAACCCTTCCAACAATCTCGATGGACTCAATGCTAAAAAAGCTGTCGAGACTGTAGAAAAGATGATGCAGGCAATTGTAGACTCAAAGTTCGGTTATAATTCTAAATCGAAAGAATAAGCTTTACATACGGCATTCCTGTTTGGGATGCCGTTTTTTCATCCTGTTCGTTATCATCAACAAGGAATTTAATCTCCTTAATTTCATACCCCAGAGCTGCAACTGCATTAGCAAGTTTACAAACTCTTTCGTTTCTTGTAATTTCTTTTTCTTCGTTCATAAAAACCTCCAAATATGTTATATCAGAAATGTTAGACACAACGGCAATTCTAGAGATTTTTTCTCTTTCTACTCACTTTCCGCGTAAAACAGAAAAATCGCACCTGCACACGACCTCAAACATCTGTGATTCACCGTTGAATATCGGTGAATCGGCTATCCGTTTAAATAATTTGGGTAATTTGTCATTTATTTAAAAACACCCCCGAAATTTTCAAGATTTTAACAAATCGCTTTTCCCACAATTGCCGCGTTTTTGAGCCTCTGTGATTACATAAGCGCAGAGGTTGCAAATGAAAATCTACATTGCCGGAAAGATTACCGGCGACAAGAATTATAAGACTAAATTCAAACGCGCAGAAAAGCTTTTGCGTTCGCTTGGACATTCTGTAATGAACCCTGCCTGGATTGCTCCGTCTGATGATTTTACCTGGGCGGACTATATGCAGATTAGCGGCATGATGCAGGCAAGATGTAATGCTGTGTATTTTTTGAAGGATTGGAAAGATAGCGAAGGTGCAAAGATAGAGTTCAAGAGATGTCACCAGCTGAATCAGACAGCTTTCTTTGAAGACAGTGCTTTCAGTCTGGAAGAATTAAAGCGTTCCCCACAAAGCCGAAAAAATAAAAACAATACTTGACTTTTTATTGCAAAAAATGAAGTTTGGTGATATATTGAAAGTACCACCAAACTTACAGCAGACGGACACATCTGTTAAATAACGTGTCTTTTTTTATGCCCTTTTGATTTTACGATAACGGTAAAGTTGGAAATGGTATAAACCGACTATGTAAATATAGCCGTGAAAAGCCCCCGCAAGTCGTGAGACCCGGGCTGCCTGTAAGCAGTGGTAGGACTTTTTGCGGCTTTTTTTGTCTCTAAAAAAAACGCATACCAAACTTACAGGAGGTCTGTTATGACAGACACAAGACCAAGAGCAGTACAGCTCATCGACACAATTACCAGTTATGTAATTCATTGTACGGATGTTCTTACTTTAGTTGAGAACGATGCATGTCAAAATCCCGATATAACAATCGGCGCAATTTATGCGGTAGACAATTTGCTTTGTCAAGTAACTGCAACAGCAGAAGAATTAGACAACATAATAAGAAAATTGAAAAATGAAGGAAAATTGACAGACTAATTTATGCGGGGCGATTCTGCCCCGCTTTATAAAGGGCTATAAAATGAGCAGGAATATTATTAAAGAAATAAAAAATTATGAAGGTTTATATACAATAAGCAACAAAGGTGTTATACGCTCGTTATATACAGGAAAAATCATTAAACAATATCTTAATCGGTATGGGTACTACCAAGTCAGACTGTATAAAAACAGAAAGCCTAGAAACTTTACTGTACACAGACTGGTTGCAGAAACATTCATCCCAAATATACATAACGCAGAATCTGTCAATCACATAGATGGAAATAAAACAAACAACAAAGTTGAAAACCTAGAATGGTGTTCATTCAGCGATAATTTTAATAAAGCATATAATAATGGACTTTTGCCAAAAGGAACACATAATGGGAATGCAATCTTTAATGATGAACAGATAAGATTTATTAGAGATGCTTATAAAAGTGGTTATTCAGGAAGACAATTGGCAAGAGTTTTTAATACAACACATGATGTCATTGGCGACATTATTTCAAGAAAATCATACAGTAACATTTCTGATACTAAGAAAAATGAACAGTATTCTTACCTTGTGGTTCAAGTTATTAAAAATTTATTAAAAAAATTTAGCTATACCGAAGTTGCAGAAATTACAGGATTAGACAAAAATCGTATCAAAGCAATTTATTTTCGCTTAAAAAAGCAAAACTCAATTCAATAATATTTAAATCAAAAAAAACACTGTCTCCACCTCTACACGCAAAGGAATAGAGTCTTACTGGTCTTGTATTATCGTATCCATGAAACGGATACGAACTTTACAGCTGGCTCGCACCGGCATTCACGGTACACAGTCAGCACAACTTACCAAACAGGACTTTTCGGAGATGATTGAAACTTTTACTCAGAGCCCTGTGTACCTTGGACATGAAGCTGCTCACAAGGACTCGGAGCCATCTTATGGAAAAGTCATAGAGCTTAATCTCTCAGATGACGGAGAAACGCTTTATGGTGATGTCGTGCTTGAACCGGAAGTAGACAAACTTTTCAGCGACAAGAAGTACAACGGATGGTCTATCGGCTGCCCTCGTCGAAGAATCGACAACAAACGAGTGCTACATCACCTTGCTCTGCTCGGAAGTACAAAACCAGCAATTCCAAATCTACGACAGGTCAAAGTATTACAAAGCGAGTATGCGGAAGAAATTACCGCTGCCGAATATAAGTTTTCTGGCGAAATGTCAGAATATAAAGACACGAATCAGGAGGAGATTCCCATGACTGATGAGGAAAAGAAAAAGATGGAGGCTCTTGAGCTTGAAAACAAAAAGCTGAAGGAAGATGCCGAAAAGGCAGCCGCCAAAAAGGATGGTGAGGACAAAAAAGAAAAGTTCTCTGATTCCAAAGAGTATGCAGACATGCAGAAGAAAATCGAAGACCTTGAAGCTTCAAGAAAAGAAGCTGTTGTAAAAGGTGTTTGTGACAAGTTTGCTGATATTCCTGCAGGACTTAAAGACAGCGTTCAGAAGGTTGCCGGCGTTCTTGCTTCAACAACTGAATCTTTTGAGTTCAGCGATAAGGACGGAAACAAGAGCAACAAGACAGCTCTGGATCTGTTCAGCGATGTTCTTTCAGGGCTCATTGCAGCACCGAAAAAAGAGGATGTAATTTCTCGCCAGGTAAAAACTGACGAGTTTAACGACAAAAAAGAAGACGGCAAGGAAACCGACTGGGGTAAAGTTGCCGCCAAACTCTAAGGAGATGAAACATGGAAAAGGTTGAAGAATTCTTTGACCGCGGCGTGCTCCATGCAGGACACCCGCCAATCGTGGACTATGCGACTCTTGCAACATCAAGCAAGAATCTCAAAGCCGGTACAGTTTTGAAATCTGCAAGCGGCGGTCTCGCACCTGCCGGAGATTCGGACACACCTTGTGCAGTCCTTCTCGCAGATGTTCCAGCACACTCAAGCGAAGCTACAACAGGCGTTCCTGTAGTTGTGCATGGTCTTGTTGTAAAGAGCCGTCTTCTGGACTACTCGTCATCAACAGAAGCTGCAGCAAGTGCAACTCTTTCTGCTAAGCTTCCGGCTGCTGGCATCTACCTGGTACAGGGCGGATGGTCAGAATCAAATTTCAGATAGGAGATTGAAAAATGGCATTGTACAAAAACGGTTCCATCACTATCAAAAGTGAAGACATTGAGCGCGTATTGGCTGCAAAGCCGGAAAACACTTCCAACGCTCGTGCTTATTTTAAGCAGACAAAACTCAAGAACTCTACCCACATTTCTGCGGCAGAGCTCAAGAAAGAATATGGCAACGTTCCTGTAATCGTTCGCGGTGACAACGGAATTGTTCCAAAGCATGGCGTTGATGCAACAGACATCGTGCCTATGCCAATCGAAATTGACGACAAGATTTCTGCCGTTGATATGGACGAGCTCGAAAGAGCTACTGACATGGGTGTTAATCAGATTATTGATGAATACCTTGACCAGCATTCGGATATGGTTCGCGAAACAACTAACGCCCTCTGCTGCCAGGCTCATCGCGGTAAGATTAACTACATGATGAAGTCAGGCGGAGAACTTATCCGCTACAAGGTTGATTACGGTGACGTTACAAAGCTTACACTGGAAGAAAGCCTTGCAGGTCTTACTCGTGGCCAGGCTATTGCTGTTCTTACAAAAATGGCACAGCAGGCTAAGAAAAACGGTGTCGGTGGTCCTGGTGAATTTGTTGCCGGAGCAAAGGTTTATGAGAAGTTCGTTGACTTGCTTACAAAGGCAGAGCTCGACTCTCAGATTAAGGACGAATCGCTCAACATGGGTTCCTTCAAGGTAATCATGGACAACGATTCTTACACTGACATTGAAAACGGCACAAAAGTTACAAAGTCACTTTGTGGTGACTATGAAATCGTATACCGTGCACTCAATGCAGGCCAGAAACTCTGCTTCCTTCGCCTTGATGACGTGGTTCAGAGAAGCGCAGTTCCAGTTTATTCTTTCACTGTCAAAGGTGAAGATCAGAGAGGTACAAAGCTTTACACAAAGTCAAAGCCTTTCCCTCTCATCAATACAAAAGGTATTGTCTGGGCAAAGTTTGCAGAAACTGCAAGCTTCAAGGTTAAGTTTGAGGCAGGTACAAACGGTACTATTGCCGCAACCGTAGACAACGAAGCCATTACCAGCGGCGACGAAGTAGAAGCCGGAAAGACAGTTGTTTTGACTGCAACTCCTTCTGCCAACTACGAAGTTAAGGCATGGGGCGGCAAGTCTAAGGACAGCCTTGTTGAATCTGGTACAAACGAAATGTCTATCGAAGTAGACGGACCTGTTCAGGTTTCCGTAAGCTTCAAGGCTTCTAACTAGTTTGTAAAAAAACAAATTGCAAAAAGTGGCGGGAGCAATCCCGCCTTTTTTGTATACGGAGGATTTTATGTCTGACCAGAATGAAAACCAGAACACAGATAATTCTCAGCTGACAATTACAGATCTGCAAAAAGAACTTCCTGCACAGGATTACGAAACTCTCACTCTTGGAGAAGATACTGTTGCAACACGTGCGCTGCTCAAGGCAAAGATTGCAGTTAAGGGAATGGTCCAAAGTACCGGCAATGTTTACAGCGAAGAAAATGAGGTGTGCCGTGAGGCAACTCTCAAGTATGCGCTGTACGAGCTTTTTGCATTTGTGGGAGAAGAAAACCGCGCCCGCGAAAAACTCGAAGACTGCCAGCTCTTGATTGAGACAAACTTTGGGCCTGTTATAAAAAAAACTGATGCAGGTAATACAACAGGTCCTGCTGTTGGTGTTATGCAGGGCGGACGAAAAAGCCCTATGGAAAGACGGAGAGGCTGATGGGAGTTCAGATAACCAGAAGTTTTGGAGAGCTTTCAAAGCGGCTTAAAAAAGGCTGCCTGGAACCTACCATGCGCAAGGTGAGTAAATATCTTGTTTCTTCTGCAGTACGGAAAATCAACGGAAACATTCAGCCGGAAAATGCTCCGCTTACTCAGGAAGTAAAACAGGGAAACAAAACGCTGCGCGATAACGGTCAGCTTATGGCAAGCATTGCCCCGCAAAACGGAAAGGACTGGGCAGCTGCACAGACCAATCTGAAGTATGCCAAGATCCAGCAGGAAGGCGGCACAATCCATGGCAAGGGAAAAGGGCTCTGGCTTCCGGCAAGTGCAAAAACGCGAACTCTTATGAGACATTACAATGCTCAGAAACCTGCAGAGCTTATCCAGGCAATGAAACAAGACGGCTATTCCTTTTTCAGAACAGGCAAAGTGTTCTGTGCAAAAAAGAAAAAGGGAGAACCGTTTGCGCTTTTTATCATCAAGCAGAGCGTTACGATTCCTGCACGTCCTTTTCTTCACATTGATGATAAAGACGAAAAGCACATCACCAAAGAAATCAAAAAGGCAGTGCATGAGGCATTGCAAGGAGACAAGAATTGACAATTGAAGAAGTTGTTGAATCACTCAAAGCAGAAATCAAAACTCAGCTGAACTTTCCGGCATTCCTGCTTCCTCAGAAAGCCGGAAACAATACCGCTCACATAGACCTGCTTTACCAGGATATGGATCCAAACGGAGACGGAAACGAAAAGCTTTCTTTCCTGGCAGAATACAGAACAGCCGGAACTCATACCAAATGGCTTACCCAGACGGTAAAACTCAGACGCAAGCTCAACGAAATTGAAAACAACTTCATGCCGTTTGAAGCAGACGGCGTAAAGCTCCGTGCCTACTGGATTAGGAACGGAAAAGCGCAGTGGGTGTACCCTAGTGAAGAAGAAAGCTCAATGCCTGCGGAATATGTAATTCCATACCGCATTGAAATAGACATACCTACAAGGTTAATTACGGAGGAATGAAAATGAAACCGGGTGGAAAAGATGGAAAACTTTACAAAATCGCCGAAGGAACCGCTATAACAGGTGGAGCAAATGTTACGCTTACTGCAAGCGGCTTTTACAGAATCAAGAGTATTGCAAGCTCAGATAGCTCGCTTCCTACTCCTGATACAAGCAAGGCAGGCTACAGGGCTATAAAGCCGGGTGACGTTGTATGGCTCTGGAAGAACCAGGCTCTTGCAACAGGAGATGCTGTTTTTCCTTTGACTCTTACTCTCATCAGCTTTGTAACTGATGTTTCAAACAGCAGGAACGGAAATAAGACCGACATTACAACTCAGGAAAATGTTGAAGTCGGAATCCGCGAATACACCGTATCTCCTTTCTCAGAAGGAAGCGGAACAATCAACGGTATGGTTGATGTTGACTCAGAAGCTCAGAAAGAGCTCTTGAATCAGTTCAGCGCAATCACAGAAGAAGATGATGACGGACATATCACAGTTTACAAGGCAACACAGCGCAAGCAGGATTATATGCTCAGCCGCCGTGAAACCGAAACTGTTGGTGAAATTGCCATGTGGGAACATTTCCCTGTAACTGTAGATTCGCTCACAATGGACAAGCCTTTGGACGGAGCTCAGAACTTCAACTTCAACTATTCGCTCGACGGCGGAAACAATCCTGGCGTAATCTACTACAAGGTTAAAGAGGTGGCATAATGGTTCTGACAGAGCAGCTGAAATACTGGTTCTATCCTGATGTTAAGGACAACCTTTCGCAGAAGGAAGAAGAACAGCTTGCCGTTGAAATCATCCGGCCTACAGGATTTCAGAGTAATGATTTTAAGAAGATTGTTACCCGTACAGAGTTCTACCCGGATGACCAGCCGTTTGACAAGGACGGTAATTACACCGCACCTAAGAAGTTCCGCAGCATAACCGTAGATACAAAGTTTGATTCTGCCTTAATTCTGCGCACGTGTGTTGGTGAAGTACGAAATCTTTCTGTCAAAGATACTGATGGCAAGGAACGCAAAATCACCAGCGGAAAAGAGCTTGCAGAATGCCGTGCCTATGGTATCGGAGCAATCATCGACGCAATTGTCGTTGAAGTTTCCGGAGACAAGCTCACCGATTCAAAAAAAAAGAATATCGAATAGGACTGCAAATCCTGTTTTCGGGCTTCTGGCCGCCAGACTGGGAGCCCGAATATAACGAAAAGTATGAATGCCTTTTTTGGCCGGAAAACGAAACCGGCTACATGAGGCTCCAGCGCAAAGATTTTTCCAATTACATTACAGACGAACTCTCTCAGCTGATTCAGATGTGGCACAGAATCAGTGCCTACGGATGGCCGCAGGGCAAAGGCTATCTGGCAGAGCCTGAATTTGTGCGCTCCATTGTAGAATTATTCGACAGGGAAAAAGCGGGTTATATAGCCTGGGAGAAAAAGAATAATGGCGGACATTAACGAAGAGCTTCGCGTTCTTGTAACGGCAGAAGTAGACAAGGCAATTAAGAATCTCAGAAATGTTGATAGACAAACAAGTTCAACAGAAAAGCTGTTTAAATCATTGGGTTCATCAATAGCAGCTGCCTTTTCTGTAAAAGCAATTGTAGATTTTTCATCACAGAGTGTAAAGCTGTATAACGAGCAGAAAAGAGCTGTTGAAGTTCTAAACTCCGTTCTTGAATCAACTGGTGCTACAGCCTGGACTTCTTCGACTAAACTCCAGGAAATGGCTTCAAGTTTGCAGAAGGTTACAAATTATGGTGACGAAACCATTCTTTCAATGCAGCAAGTCCTTCTTGGTTTCCGTAATATAAAAGGCGACAATTTTGAAGAAGCAACTAAAGCAATTCTTGATATGGCAACTGTAATGAAGATGGACTTGTCTTCTGCAGCGCAAAGTATCGGTAAGGCTTTAGATGATCCAATACATGGCATGGATTCCCTCAAGAAGCAGGGTTTCAACTTTACAGAATCACAAAAAAAAGTAATACAATCATTTCTCGATGCAGGAGATGCGGCAAGTGCACAGAAAGTAATTCTTGATGAATTAAACGGAACTTTTGGCGGAGCTGCAGAAGCTGCTGCTGATTCTGCCACACAAATAAAAAATGCCTTTGGTGATATGCAGGAAGGCATAGGAGCATTTCTTGTCGGTTTTTCTGATGGTAAAATTGGTGAAGGTGTTATAAAAACTCTGTCTTTCCTTGGAGAAGCATTTGGTTCGTTTCATGATAATATAAAATATCTTAAAAACGAAATGCAAAGTGCAACATTTGAAACACTTGGAGAAGCAGAAGAGCAGATAAAATCAGCTCAAAAATATATTGATGGGCTTGGAGATTATGAAACAAAGCTTGCTGCAGTTTATAATGAAGTGGCCAGGGCAAGACTTGGATTAAATAAGGCGTGGGATTCTGGAAACGACGAACAGGAAAAATACTATCGTCAACTTGAAGAATATTGGGTAAATGAACTTACCAATATGAAAAACACAGAGGATGAACAGAAACGCCTGATCCAACAGGAAAACGAACGTGCTGATGCTGAAGCTGCAATAAACGACATCATACTCGAAATCTCTAAGAACTACGAAAAGCTCGGTAAAGACGATCCAACAGTTCAGCTCAAAAACTATCAGAAAGAACTGGATAAAATCAAAAAGAAACGTGTAGAACTGTCTAAAGAGGTTCTCGATTCAGACGGTAAAATCATAGATACTTCAGAAGCTTTGGCACAGCTTGATTACATCGAAAAGAAAATCAATGAAAAAATTGCCAATCTTGAATTAAACGGAAAGAAGTCTTGGAAAAACTGGCTAAGTGATATTCTTGGTGTAGACAAGAAACTGTTTAACACAGGAAAAGAAGCCGGAGAGCTTTATGTAAATGGTCTTGAACGTGCTGTGACCAATTCCGAAGGTTTAAGCAAAGCTCTTGGTGAAAAGCTTTTTTCCAAAACAGATATATATGACAGTCAGCTTGAAGAAATAAAGAGCAAGATTCAGGAAGCCCTGACAATTGATCCGTCAAAAATTACAGAATCATTCAGCCTTGATGAACTGGCAAAAGAAAATACTGCGCTTGGAACGCTGGTATCAAAATATAAGGAACTCAAAAAAGCAAGGGGCGAATCTGCTGCAACTGATGAAATAAAGACTCTTGAAAAGACAATTGCTGACTGGGGCAAGAAAGAAGACGAGCTTTATATTGCTACACTCCGGGCAAACGGTGCTTCTGCAGAACAGATTCAAAAAGTAAAGGATCTCAAAAAAGAGATTAAAGAACTTTCGGTTGAAGATGAAATAAAAGATCTTGAAAAGGCAGTTGCAAGCCTTGGTGCAACAGAAACAGAACTTTATCTGACAAAGCTTTATGAAAACGGAGCAACTGCTGATCAGATTCAAAAAGCACGAGAACTAAAAGAAATCATCGAAAACTATAAGGATCCAAAAGCGTTTGATTCACTTCCAGAGAAGCTTGGTTATATTACAGAGCAATGGCTTAATGACATGGATCTGTGGGACAAAAAAACAAATGAGGTAGTTGGTAATGTCACACAAAGTCTTGCAGAGCTTTCATTCAATGCAGCTTTATCCGGTTTTAAGGAACTTGGCCAGGCACTCGGCGAAGGTGAAGATGCTGCAGATTCTATGGAACGTGCGCTTGAAACAATGGCCTCTGAAATCTTAAATCAGCTTCCTCTTCTTTTTATGCAGGCAGGTTTGCAGCTCATAGCACAGGGACAGTGGCCTCTTGGACTTGGACTTATGGCGGCAGGCCTGGGTGATGCCGTTATAGCCGGGTATGTAAACGGAAAAACTCAAAGCACAAAATCAAACGCTCTTGGCGGTGTTTACGGTGACGATTCTTACAGTGCATTTGCAAAGGGCGGAACTTTCACGAATCAGGTTGTGGCAAAACCTACGTATTTCCGTTTTGCAAAAGGTTCCGGTTTTGGAACTGGGCTTATGGGAGAAGCAGGCCCTGAAGCAATAATGCCGCTTACACGTGGTGCAGACGGTTCTCTTGGTGTTAGTGCCAGCGGTCTTGGTGGTGGTGACGTTCAGGTAAATATTCCTGTTACAGTTTATTCAGATGAACCAGTAGAAGTTCACGATACCGAGGACGAAAACGGACAGCGCAAGATTGAGATTCTTGTAGGTTCTATGATAAATCAGCACATAGCAGGCGGCAAGGCAGACAGAGCTTTAAAAGGTCGTTACGGATTAAGACCGCAGGGGGTATAACATGACAAACATAACATGGCCATCAACACTTCCTCAGGTAATGAGGCTCGAAGGTCTTGGTGCCAAAAAGAAAACAAATGTAATCAGAACACAAATGGATGCCGGACCTCAAAAGGCACGCAGGCGTTATACAGTTTCTACGAAAGAATTTACAGGCAGTGTAGTTCTTACAGAAGCTCAGCGCGAGTATCTGGAAGACTGGTATGATAACGTGCTTGGCAGCGGCGTTCTGCGTTTTGTAATGAAGGATCCTCAAACCCTGCAACTGGCTGAATTCCGTTTTCTGGAAGAATATGACGAAGAAGCCAGCGACGGTCTTTGGATAATAACAATGAAACTGGAGAAGATGAATGCCTAATACACAGCTTTCTACAAACGCTAAAAAAGCAATGACAGCCCCGGAAACGGACGAAGTTCTTCTGAACATTCTTACCGTCAGCTATGACGGGGAACCAATTCTTCGTGTTGTAGACAATACACAGGAAATTACCTCAAACGGTCAGACCTACACACCATGCGGTTTTTCTGTTCAGCTTCCGGATCAGTCTGGAGATGGTAACAAAAGCTGCCGTCTGATGATAGACAATACAGATATTGCAATATATCGTGCCATTAAATCTGCAGTAATTCAGAGCCGAAACGAAAACAAAGAAATTTCATGTACAGCAGCTGTTATAATGGCAAGTGAACCGGACAACTACATTGAAGGTCCGCTTAATTTTATTCTTCGTAACATCAACGCTGATGTAAATGCAATAAGCGGAGAACTGTTTGACTCGTATATGCATGACAGAAAGTTTACAGCCATGACTTATAATCCTAACGATTTTCCGGGGCTGTTCTTTTAAGGAGCGTGCAATGTATGAATGGTGTTCCAAATATGTCGGTATTCCGTTTGTTTCCGGAGGTCGTGACCAGAGTGGCTGTGACTGTTACGGACTTGTCAGGCTTATTTTGCACAATGAATACAACACAGAGCTTCCCCTGTTAATCGGCGACTACACAAATGCACTGTGCATCCAGGAAACAAAAGAGCTTTTTACACAAAACATTCCAATCCTTTGTACAGACAAAATAGAACAACCGGAAGAAAAAGCTGTTGCCTTGATGAAAATGAGAGGCAGGCTTTGTCACGTAGGCTTGTATGCTGGAGACGGTTATATAATCCATTCAAGGCACAACTTGGGCGCAGTATGCGAACGTCTTTCGAGTCCGCAGCTTGCCGGATGTGTCGAGGGGTGGTACCGTGTCGATTCAAGTTACAGCATGTCTTAATCCGTTTTCAGGTGAAAGAAAAGAATTCTCGTTTGAACAGGGAATAACAATCAACGAAATTATAAGAAATCTTGATGCACTTAATGCCGTAAACACAGGCTGGCGCGTGATGATTGATGATGAAATCGTCACAGATTTTGAACGTGTGCCAGAAGAAGGACAGCGTGTTTATATTAAGCTTGTACCGGAAGGAGATAATAATAAAGACTCTGGTTCTGGAATGAAAATTGCTGGCGGTCTCCTTACTGTTGTAGGTGCAATTCTTGCTTTTACTCCTGCTTCTGCCCTTGGTTTTTGTCTTATAGGTTGCGGTGTAGGAATGTTTGCCGGCGGTGTTGTCCTTTACAATACCGATATACCATCTTTGAACGACCGTGAAAAACCGGAACAAGATCCTTCTATCCGTGGCAGTCGTAATCAGATGAGACCATATGGCAAGGTTCCTGTACTCTTGGGCAAGCGACGTATATATGCAGATGCCTGTGCAAATCCTTACACCTGGGTAGATTCAGAAGGTGCTATATGGCTTCATCAGCTTTTCTGTGTTGCTCAAAAAAATATCCAGATAGACACTTCCACGCTTAAAATTGACGAAACCTTGCTTAAAGATTATTCAGCTACAGGAGATATTTCCAGGGTTCTGGATCAATCAAATCCCGATCCACTCATACAGATGAAAATTTCTTATGGCGACAGCACACCACCTCTTTATGATAAATGCGTTCACGAAATTCAGCTTAATACTGTTCTTAAACATCAGACAGAAGATGAACAGGACGGAAGCGTAATAAGAACAACTCCTGCAAAAACAACAAAAATTAATGTAGACGTTTTCTTCTACAACGGTCTTGGAAAATATAATGATGAGGGAAATGTTGTAAGTACAAGCGTAGAACTCAAAGCAGAATATAAAAAGTCAACTGATCCAGATTCTGCGTATCAGCTGCTTGGTTATTTTTCAGAAGGAAGTAATACAATTTCAGGAAGCGAGCTTAAAACCAAACGTTATGCAATTACCAAAGACAACCTTGCTGCTGACTCGTATACAGTAAAAATCTCTCGTGTTACAGAAGACAGTACCGATACAAAAATAATTGATACTGTATATGTAGGTTCAATCCGTGCTGCGAACAATGATACACCAGTGCGTTCTGCTCGCTGTCAGCAGGTAACTTTGATTGGACTTAAAATCAAGGCAAGCGAAAAACTCAACAACATTGTAGAGCAGCTTAATTTCGTGGCTCAATCAAAAATGCCTGTATACAACTCGCAATCACACCAGTGGACAAATGCATTAACGAGCAATCCTGCCTCTGCTGCCATGTATGCAATGCAGGGAGAAGTTGCCCAACAACAGCTTTCAAACTCAGATATTGACCTTGATAGTTTTGCAGCTCTTTATTCCTGGTGTGCAAATCACGATTATGAATGCAATGCATATATCACCGACGACATGACCATAAATGATTTGCTTTCAAGCATTGCCTCAACCTGTCGTGCAGAAATTCTTCGCATGAACGGAAAAATTACAGTTATTCAGGATATTGCTAAAGACTCTTTTGTTCAGCTTTTTACTCCGCGCAATTCTCACGATTACAAAGAAACAATGGCTTTGGCAGATATTCCTGATGTATTGAAAATGGGAATTGTCGATAAAACTAACGGCTATGCAGAAAACGAAGTTCCTGTATATAACACTCCGTCCGGAAATCCTGTTTCTGGTGTTGAGCCTCAGACTTCGCAGAGCGTTCCTTTGTGGGGTGTTACAGACAGTGTACAGGCCCGCAAGCTTGCTATGTACAACTACGCAGTAAGCAAACATCGTTTTACTGTCGTTAAGTTTTCATGTGATTTTGAATATCTTATGTGCCGTAAAGGTGACTGGATTAAGTATGCAGGAGACATAGCACTGGCAGGATTAAAGCAGGGACGTATTGAAGCTGTAGATGGACAGACACTTATTCTTGATGAACAGGTAACAATGGAAAGCGGAAGTTCCTATGCAGTAAGAATCCGTAAATCAGACGGAACTGCAGCTTTGTGTAATGTTCAGACAGTTGTAGGCACGTCAAATGAGATTACAATTTCCGGACAGATTCCATCTGGCGTTGAAGGCTGCCTTTTTGCATTCGGTATAACCGGTAATGAAACCTTAGATCTCATAGTTACCGACATTCAGTGTGGAGAAGATCTTTCTGCAGATTTGACCTGTGTAGAATATGCCCCGGAAATCTTTGGAGTTGATGATCCAGGCTTTGTATTGCCGGATTTTGTAAATAAGCTTAGCGACACAGACTGTGTTTATGATGATGGAAACGTAACTGACGATGAATTTTTTCAAAAATCTCTAGAAACAATGCAAGCTTTAATTTCAGGTCGTTACGCTAATCACATTGTTACTCTCTACAAGTACTCTGAAACCGACCTTCCTTCAAGTGGAATTGGAACAACTTGTGTATACGACTTCTCAACAGATACTATCACCTGGGGCGACCCTTCGCTTAACAACGGTTGGTCGGTAACAGTACCAAGTGATTTAACAAACGTATGGGTAACTTCTGCAACAGCACACGGACAGGCACAGACTGATACAATCAATTCAAATGAATGGGCAAGACCTATCAAGGTAGGACAGAACGGTGTAAACGGTTTGAACACCTGCACAATAAGTCTGTATAAACGATTAAGCTCAACTCCACAAGATTTACCTGCTACAGTTACTTATAACTTTGCAAATGCTTCAATGGTTTGTTCTAACTGGAACGGTTGGAGTACATCAATTCCACCAATTGAGGAAGAAGATAATGACCCTTGCTGGGAAATCCACGCAACAGCTTTGAGTACACAAACAACTGATACAATTCAGCCGAGCGAATGGAGCGAATGTGCTAAAATCCTTTCAGAAGGACTTTCAAAACAAGAAGTTCTTGACTTAATCGGTGAACGAATTAACGAAACACCTAACGTACTGTTTACACCAAGCGAAGGAATGTTTGCAGTTGATGAAGATGGAATTGTTTCAACTCCACAGACTGCATTTATGGATGTCCGTGTAATTCAGAATGATGAAGATATTACATTCAATTTCGGTCAGATTGATTTACCGACAGGAATGAGCGTAAGTGCAACGGTTTTGGAACAAGGAACACGATTAAACTTTACAGTTGCTCAAGGTACACGTTTAGAACGAAATGTTATCAAAGTTCCTGTAATCTTTACAGCTTATGCAGATAATGATGTCTTGGTTGATGAAAATGGAAATCCTTTAGTTTGGGTTGAAGATGAAGATGGGAGATGGTACGGAGACTGTTCTTCCGTTGCATCACTTCCTGTCGCAGTAAGCGGTGGATTTATTTATTGGAACGGAATAGATACAACTGCATCAGAAGAACTTGTTGAGGGCGGTGTATTCTACGAGGGTACGTTCTACACCTACAACGGAACAAAGTGGAAAGAATCTAAAGTAAAACCGATTGGTATTCAAACAGAAGCAACCAGTCCGACAACTTATGATGTTTATTACACAGCATCAATCGTAAAGGGCGGACGATATGACGGAGGAATTACAACAGTTGCATCAATTCCTTCTAACCCTGTAATCGGAGACTATTTCACTTGGACAGGAGCAGACCAGACACCATACGAAGGAAGCGGATTTACAAAGCTCGCAAGCGGATGTGTCTATAAGTGGAACGGTACTGCGTGGGAAAAAGACACAAGCGGAAAACATCTTGGAACAGCATTACCAGATATTCTCGAGGTTGCAGAATCAGAGCTTGTTGAAAATAATTCTGACGTAGTTGAAAAAGTCGGAAAAATGATTGCCTGGAATGTTGTAACACAGAACATCAAGGTTACAGGAGAAGCTCTCATCAACTCTGCAATTATTGCAGACCTAACACTTGGAGACAGCACACATACAACAAGTGGTGAGATTAAGTCATACAACTATTCACAAGGAAGTGCTGGATTCAGAATCAAGGCAGACGGAACAGCAGAGTTTAATAACATTATTGCAAGGGGAAACATTACAGCATCTTCTCTTACAGTTGCTCTTGATACAAGTATTAAAGATTATGCAGATACGGTTGCAGGAGATGCACAAAGTGCTGCAATAACAACCGCTTCTGCTGATGCAACAACAAAGGCAAATGGTGCAAAAAGTTATGCAGATGGAATTCTTGCTGATTATATTGCCGCAACAGGTATTACTCGCAATTATACTGTTATTGCAAATGGTAAGATTGTTACGGGGCTTATTGATACAGAAACATTGCTTGCTCAG
>JBGVAV010000057.1:0-3183 GCA_045224915.1 Treponema sp. | reverse complement strand
CTGCCGGAAGATGGCGGAGTTTTTGTTCCATCGGCAAACGCTTTTGAAGATTTACGCCGCTGGATTTATTACATAAACGAAAATACTTCCTTTACTTCCATAGCGGGAACTTTAACTTCGGCTTTTATGCAGAATGAATTTTCTCCTATTATTTGTCAGACAATTGCAGAAAAAGCATTTCCTTTTTCGCCTGTAATAACTCAGCTTGATGATAATCTTTTTAATCTTGAGCTTTATCACGGCTACACAGGCTGCTACAGAGATTTTGGTGTGAGCTATTTATGTTCATATCTTGAAACAACTCACGAGCTTAACGGCGGAAATTCTGTTTTTGTTGATTTTACACACGGCGAGCTTGGAACTTTGCTGGCAAAGGTTCTTCGTGGTAAAAAGCATATAAAAGCAGTTGTTGTTTATGAGCAGGGTAGTGTACGTGGCCTTGAACATGAAGATTACATCTGGAATGGTGGAAATATTCTTCCGCTCGAGATGGAAGGTTCAGAAGCAGAAATCAAAGCTGCAATTGCAAGTCTTTTTGCAGATAAAGATTTTGTTGCAAAAAATAATCTTACTCTTGCAAATACAACAAACGTGTGCCGACTCATGGCGCAGGTTTTCCATTTTCCGTATGCCTTTGCTCAGGTTAAGCACAAGGTAGACGGTGATATTTTTTATTCAATGGAAGCAGGAAATTATGGAATGCTTGCGGCCGGCCTTTACAGCTGGCGTTTTGCACTTCCTGTAAACGGATTTTATGTTCCGGCAACTCCTGCTCTTGGTGTAGATGCAGCCGGTTATGCTCAGATTCTTGATTCTTTTGTTAGTCTGAACAAACGCGGTGGAGCAGACCCAATTGTTCCTGCAAATATAGAACGCCTTGAAACATTCTTTGGACATAACTCTTTGATGATAAGAAACTTTGTTTTCCCTGCAAAGGTTAATGAGCGCTCCCGTGAAAAAGCTGCAAAAGAACTGTTTATAAAATATGGAATCTTTGCAGACCCTGGAACAGCAAGTGCTTATGCCGCTGCAAAAGAAAGTTCTGAGCTTGGAGCCGGTGGCGAAGATGATGCACTCATTCTTGTTTCGCAAAATCATCCGGCCTTGAATTCAAGATACTGCAGGCTTGTTGTAGGAGAAACTCCAATCTTGCCGGAAGAAATTGCAGCAACAACAAGGCCTGTCCGCTTGAATCGTCCGGTAATTGCAAATGCTGCAGAGCTTAAAAAAACTATTGCCGAATATATTAAATAGAGAAGATATATGAAAAGAAAAATATTTATTGCCGCTCTTGCCCTGACTTCAGCCTGTCTGATTTTTCCCGGATGTAAAAAGAAGTCTGTCCAGAATCCCTTTACGCAAAAAGAAGAATCAGGACAATTTGGAAATAAAGTTAAGGCATTAACGCCCGAAGAAATTATCGAAAAGCAAACTAAGGAGAAGCTCACTATGGAAAATTTTGGAATCAATAATGAAATGTCAGGACAATTACCGGCTGCCGCTTTTAATGAAAGAAGAGATGTAAAATATGGGACAGTTGAACATAAAACATATTATTCAAATACATGCCGCATGGAACGTCCTTTCAGCATTCTGCTTCCTGCAAGCTATGACGGTCAGAAAAAATATCCTGTAGTTTATTTTCAGCACGGAATTTTTGGAGATGAAAACTGCATCATTCAGGATGATAACAATAAGTTCAAGCAGATTTCTGCACACCTTGCTGCCGATGGAAAAGCCAAAGAAATGATTTTTGTTTTTGGTCACATGTATGCAACTGATGATTCAAATCAAAAGCCAGGCTTTGATCCTAAAGCAGTTCTTCCTTATGATAATTTTTTAAACGAGCTTGTAAACGATTTAATGCCATATATTGAATCTCACTATGCAGTCCTTACCGGTCGTGATAATACTGCTGTCTGCGGATTTTCAATGGGTGGCCGTGAATCTTTGTATATTGGTCTTAACCGCCCAGATTTATTCGGCTACATTGGTGCCATTGCTCCAGCTCCAGGTCTTGTTCCAGGTAAAGACGGATATATGTCTCACGACGGTTCTCTTCAAGAAAGTCAGGTTAAATTTGAAAATACAATTCCTCATTTTGTAATGATTTGCTGTGGTACTCAGGATAGTGTAGTAGGTAAGTTTCCAAAATCTTATCACGAGCTTTTTACAAAAAATGGCATTGAACATTTGTGGTTTGAAGTTCAGGGCGCAGATCATAATCACATAGCAATACGCACAGGCTTGTACTATTTTATTCAGAATATTTTTAATTAATTGATTTTTGATTTTTTAGAAATTCGAGGTTAGAAATTATAATTCTATTAATTCTTCTGCGTCTACAAGAGAATCTTTTGGAATTTCAATTGTTGCAACTGTTTCTGTATCTGTAGTACTGAATCTAAGGCAATCCATTGTAAGTCCAAGTTTACGCAGCATGATAACAATTGTGATAATTCCAAGTCCGGATCCTTCTGTCTGATCAATATCAGAAAAAGCATCTGCAACATTTTCGTAGTTCATCGTTTTAGCAATTTTGTCCTGAATACGGGCATACTCAGAAGCTGTAATTTTTGTGTTATTAGAAACAGCCAGAGAAATAACATCGTTTGCCGAAAGCTGTAAGTGAACCTGTAACATTCCTGATTCCAGCTCGTCTTTATAATGTTGTGTGTTGTCAGAAAGATTTGACTTAAAGTTTTTCATTCCGCTGGCATAGTCGCCGGCATCGTTTATATTAAGGTGCTGTTCTTTAAAGTAGATTCGTTTTGCGTTTGCTTTACTTGCATTATCAAGAAGTTCAAAAAGACAATATGAAAGACAGTTGAATAAATATTCCTCGTCGCATTCTTTAAGAAATACATTAAGAATGTTTTGAAAACGTTGCTTTTGTTCGAGGGTGAGAGTATAACAATAGAAATTTACTGGACGACGTTCTCTAACCGCGTCTTTGATGCTTTGAATATCATCCATGCTCAACTCAGTATTTTCAACTTTCATAATTACTTATATTATAACCCTTAAAACGCAAATTTTTCAAGAAAAAGAGCAAAAAAAGTTAAAATTTTTTTATTTGCCTTTTTTCTTAGTTTTTGTCTCCTTTGTGTGCTTTTTTGTTGCTGTTTTTTTAGGAGCTGCTTTTTTAGTGGCAGGCTTCTTTGCAGTTGCCTTTGGCGCGTA
>JBGVAV010000056.1:0-4776 GCA_045224915.1 Treponema sp. | reverse complement strand
TGGAAGCTATGCGAAAAAACTAACGTGATTGTCCTGATTCTTTTGGGCGCTCTTGTTTGGGGTGCCGCTCAGATTTTGAATACGCCTCTTATAGTTGTTTACCGCTTCGGACTTTACGGCTGCGGCTTCTTCCTTGGTTACTTTATTTTCTCTCACGACGAAGTTATTGAGAGAGTGAAAAAATGGTTCCCGCTTTTTGCGACGGTTGCCTGCGGTTTATGCCTTGCTTTCTGTATCGTTTATTTCGGACAGAATTATGCCGACCTTCCTATAAACAGAAGTCCGCTTTTCACATTGTTTGCCTGGTTTATGAGTCTTGCCATAATCGGAGGTTTTGCCCGCTTCTTTAATTTTGAAAATAATGTTACAAAATGGTTCAATAAGCGAAGCTGGGGACTTTACGTTTTCCATTATCTTGGTCTTTCCACTGTGGCTCTTCTATTCGGAAAGTCTGAAAGCATTCCTGCATGGGCAATTTACATTTTGAGCCTTGCGGCAAGCTTTGCACTGGGCTACGCGTTGAACGAGATTATAAGCCGCATTCCATTCTTCAGATGGGCTGTATTGGGAATCAGTAAGAAAAAGCCCGAAAAGGTTAAAGAAATAGAAGGGAATGACAATGTTCAAGGATAACTTAAGCTGCCCGACCTTCCGCATGCTCTAGTCCTGTTCTTTGTTTAATAATCCTTTCACCGTATCTCCGTGACGCTTTTCATCATTCCTTACACTTTCAACTTCGGGGAACTTTTCGGCTACCGGTGCATAAGTTTTTACGGCAGCATATTCGCCCTGTGCGATTGCGGGATACAAAATCCATCTTGGGAAGATGCGGTAGAGTAAGGGAAGGAGAAGTTCTTTTGTGTGCTTTGGAGTAAGTTCTGTTTGTGTCAGCTTATGAAAGACTGATGCGTGGTGACCTTACGTGGCATTTTAGCATTAATCGGGGATTTATTCAGTGCTTTGAGGAGACTTTTCTGTTATAATTTTTTTTTAGCAAAAAAAGTCGAGTTAGATTTGTTTTATGTTATTATACTAAAGCCATGTTAGACGAAATGACACCAAAAATAAAAGCAGTTCAGAAAATGCAGGATTACATTGCAGCACACCAGACGGAAGAAATAAACCTTTCGGATCTGGCAAATACTGCATGTTATTCGCCCTGGTACTGCTACAGGATTTTTAAGGAACTGACCGGAATGTCCGTGAGCGATTATGTCAGACGGCTTAAGCTTACAGGTGCGGCGCGTCGTCTAAAGGAATCTGATGTAAAGGTAATTGATGTTGCCTTGGATTCTGGTTTTGAAAGCGTAGACGGCTTTCAGCGTGCCTTTTACCGGGAGTTTGGCTGTAACCCGGGGACATATTCAACACATCCTATTCCGGTTTCGTACTTTATTCCAACTGGTGTCAAATTCCAGAATAGGCATTTTAATGCCTGCAAGGAGAACGAAATGGAAACAAGAAATGTATTTATTCAGGTTATAAAGAAGCCTGCAAGAAAAGTAATAATCAAACGTGGTGAAAAAGCAGCTGAATATTTTGCGTATTGCGAAGAAGTAGGCTGTGACATATGGGGACTTCTAACTTCAATGGATAGCCTGTGTGGAGAACCTGTTTGTCTGTGGCTTCCTGAAAAATTGCGTGATGGAAAAAGTGAATATGTTCAGGGTGTTGAAGTTGCACCAGACTACAAAGGAATTATTCCGGAAGGTTTTGATGTAATTGATTTACCGGAATGTGACTATCTTATGTTCCAGGGCGAGCCTTTTGCAGAAGAAGATTTTGAAGAAGCAATTACTGCTATCTGGGAATCTGAAAAGAAATATGATCCTTCTGTTGTAGGCTACAAATGGGATAAAGAAAATCCACGAATTCAGCTTGAACCACGAGGCGAACGCGGCTATATAGAACTTGTAGCTGTGAAAGCCCAGTAAATTCAGAATATTGAGTTTGATGACAATCAAATTGGAGGGTTGTCAAACTCAATTCTGGAATCTTGCGAATGGTTGGCATTACTCAACTCTGATTAAGGGAATGAAGGAATTCAAAAAATAAGAAAAAGAGCCTTTCAACTACTAAAGCTGTTGATACAGTAACCCTTCCAGTACGCTGCTGCTTGCCCAAGGCATCAGAGCAAACCAGGTTGAAGAAGGACTTCCGTCTTTATACTTTTCGACAACGAGGCCCTGACTGTAGCAGAAGCGTTCCGACATCCAGCCTTTTTTGCCGTAATCAAATTCTCCGTCAAAATGATTATATGTCTGGCAGCCCCATAAAATTGTATCCTGCATGCGATTTTTGATGTATTCAATTGTGCGGGAATCTTTTTTTGCATGCTCAATAAAGTAAGCCATCTCACTAACAATTGATGAAGACATAGGATGTATATGAGGGTTACAGACTGAAGTAATGCTGCCACCACAGGAACTCCACTTGAGTTTACTCAGAGGCGGAACTTCGATACGCCCGTTATAACAGAACTTGTAAGAGAACTCCTGGTACAAGGCTGTTTCCATATAATCAAGATAAAGTTGATTTTCTGTAAGCTGATGAAAAAGCTTTGCTGCCCTTATAAAAGCCAGCACGCCTTCGTTATCCGGAGCCTTGTCTGTATCAAGCGGACTTCCATAGCATTCAAGCTTGGCAATAAAAGTCTCGTAATAATGGGTTAGAGATTTTTCAAAGAGAGGAAGATTCTTTGTTTCATTTGTAATCAAGGCAAAGAGAATGCTTGCGGCCAGTGCCCATGAGCTTCCAAGAGAATCATATTCAATACCAGTTCCATCATTCTCGGAGTAAACAAAAGGATATTCACCCACACGGTTAATCTCGCGTTCAAGAGCATGAACTACAGTTTTAGAGAAGGTGAGCCAGTCATCGTGAATCCTTCCATTTTCTTTTTCAAATTGGTAAGCCTTCAAAAGATAATAAATAAACTGACCGTCCAGATAAGCCGAATGTCCGCCGCTGTGCATTCCGCCATACCACCAGCCGTGACAGGTCCAGTTTTGTCCGTCGAAAGTTTCATACGGAAGCGATGATGCTTTGTTCAGGGAGTTATCAACTATATTTTGAATACATTCAAGAGCTTGTTCCCTCATTTTCTTATTATTTAGACAAGCAGAGGTAATAAGCTGCGGGTAGGCAACAACAATTCCATTGGTCCAGGAAATAGAAGGAATTACATTATAAGAAAAACTTTCCTTGCCCTTCTGATCAAATCCGGCTTCTCTTACAAAACCCGAATAACATTTTTGAGAGGGAAGCCAAGCATAATCGCAGACCGCCAGTGATAAATCTTTTATTGCTTCTTCCAGAGATGCCGATTGGCGTGGAGCTTCGTGATATGCCTCATAAACATTTCTGATAACCTTGTGAATATCTGTTACCGCAGCTGCATCAAAATCATAAACATAAAAGATTTGTGTAATTTTTTGATTTGCCTGCAAAGTAAAATAGTTTTTCGAAGTTTGTCTTGGAAGAATTGTATGTGACTGAATAAAAAGCCAGGGTGCATTTTCATATCCAAAGGTATAGCCGACAGTTTGCCTTTTGGAATTACAGGTAAAGCCGCCATACTGTATAAAATCTTTTTCGCAATAATAAGGAGAAGTGTGAAAGCCGCGGATCTTTGGAATACTTCCATTTATGTACATCAAGGCACAGGGGTGAGAAAGTCTGTCTCCCCTTACCATATAAAATGAAGAAAGTGGACAATCAGAATCAGATGGATTTGTGACAGAAGAATTAAGCCGGGGAAATTTACAGTCTACTTTCCAGGGCTTGTCTCCTCTGTTTGAACCATACATAAAGCCCGGAAGATAAAAATCAGCTTTACCGTCTGCCTCGAGTTCAAGGCGCATAATTCCTTCGAAATCAATTCCGCTGGTATTTTGAATGCTTACTTCAATTTTATAAGGAGAAGCTGATGAGCCGTTTCCTCCGAGAATCTTTTCCTGATAGTTCAAACCGTAGACTTCAGGGGAATCATAAATATCAGATTTTTCTTCAACTAATTCGAGATGTCGTTTTTTTGAAACTGCAGATAATTTAAAGAAGTCAGTCATGATGATCACACTTAGCCTCAAAGTTTGGCTTGAGCTCTCCTTTTGCAAAAAGCGCTGCGGCTTCGTCGGCGCTTCCTGTAATTCCTGGTATTTCTTTTAAGCCGCTAGCAGCAATGGCTTCGATGGCACCCTGTCCGCGATTTCCAAGAATCAGAGTTTCTACTCCAAGGCTTTTCAGGTATGGAGGAATATCGTGGTGCCCGTTTCCGCCGTTGTCTACCACTTGCGAAGAAAGGATTTTTCCGTCTTCAATCTGATAAATCTTAAAATACTGAGTCTTTCCAAAATGCTGGAATATGTTTCCTGTTTCTTTTTCGTAAGTTACTGCTACTTTCATTTTTGTGCTCCTTACGATTCATTCACCAGCTTGCCGGTCATGTGTTCAATTTCAAGTTCAAGGCACTGAACACGGGGCAGGGCATTGGTGAGTTCTTTTTCAAGATATGCCTGATCATCTGTGAATTTATAAACCAGTTTTGTGCAGATCCGGCGGGTAAGATCCGGGTCTGTTACAAGGCGGATTTTTCCAAAGACGATTACACTGTTGATGTTCAGCGCCCATTCGCCTTCCTTTCGGTAACCCTGGTCATAAACGCAGAAGCTTGCCTTATCGTAGTTTTTTATGGCATCAATTTTGTGGCCTTCCTTTGCGCAGTGAAAATAAATCTTATTGTCTTCTTCGCTGTAAAGATGAGAAAGGGGAAGCCCG
>JBGVAV010000055.1:0-59035 GCA_045224915.1 Treponema sp. | reverse complement strand
AACTCAAATAATATGTCTCTTAACTGCAATGAAATTAATTTGATTCTCAAAGAGCTTGATCTTACGGGCGCATTTATTCAGGAAATTGTGCAGCCGGGGTATGATATGCTGGCGCTTTATACTTACAAGGAAGGTAATGCAAAAACTCTTGTGATTTGTACTGCGCAGAATGCTGTAAGACTTAATGAGACACGACGGAAGATTACTAAAAATGATAAACCTTTGCGCTATATGGAATTTTTGCGTTCGCACATAAAGGGGTGCCGCATTAATTCTTGTGAGCAGGTTGGTTTTGAACGCATTATAAAAATGGAACTAAGCAGGATTGTTGCGGTTGAAGATAAAAAGGCAAATCAGCAGACGGTACATCTTTCGCTTGTAAAAAAGCCGGTGCTTTCTAAAGAGGAACTTTCTGCCCAGCAGGAGCCTGAGGAAGTTGAAGAAAACTACATTCTTTACATAAAGCTTTGGAACAACGCTGCCAATGTGATTCTTTGCGATACTCAAAACACGATTCTTGAACCGATGTTCAGAAGACCTGAGCGCAGGGAAGTTAAGGATAAAAAGTTTGAATTTGAAGTTAAAGACATAGATGAAGCGGAAGTGTTAGAGAAATACCCTGTTAGAGAATGGGACGGGGTTTTAGGGGCAGAGCCCCTAGGCGAAGGGGTAGCGGAAAACGCCGCAGGCGGTTGCAGCGAGGGGAAAGCCTTCCCCTCCTTTAATTCCTTCATTGACTGGTACTACAGTGAGCAAACCTCATCTCTTTCGCGCGCTGTACTGCTGGAAAAGGCTGAAAAATGGTACAACCAGAAGCGCACTAAGATGGAGGCGGCGCTGAATAACCTTTTGCAGAAGAAGGAACGCTTTGAAAATGCAGAAAGTATAAAGCATGAAGGAGACTTGATTTTAACGTACGGGCATCTTATTGACGGAAGCTCGAAATTTCTGGAATGCGAAGACTACGAAACTGGAAAAACGCTACGGATTTTGATTGACCCTAAAAAATCGGTCCAGGAAAATGCACAGGATTATTATAAAAACTACAAAAAAGCGGTTTCTGGGGCGCAGGAGATTCAAAACGATATTGAATCAACTCGACGTCAGATAGAAAAACTGGATGCGCAGTACAAACAGATTTGTGCTGAACAAAATCCTGTAAAAATTGAGCAGCTTTTGCGCCGGGACACTACCCCAAGCCAGCAGAAAAAGAAATCTCACCCAGGTCTGGACTACACAATTAACGGCTGGTACATTCTTGTTGGCCGCGATGCAAACGAAAACGACGAGCTTCTGCGCCATCATGTACGGGGCGACGACCTTTGGCTGCACACACGCGATTTTCCAGGCGGCTACGTCTTTATAAAAGCCCGTAAAGGCAAAACTGTTCCGCTTGATATTCTTTTGGACGCTGCAAACCTTGCTGTTTACTACTCAAAGGCACGCACAAATACAAAAGTTGACCTCTACTACACTCACGTAAAATACCTGCGCCGTGCCAAAAACGGGCCAAAAGGGCTTGTGCTTCCTACTCAGGAAAAAAATCTCTGCATTACGCCGGATAAAGCGCTGCTCACGCAAATTTTTAATATGCACGAATGAAATCACATTTTTAATGACTTTTTTACAATATTATAGTATAATATTTTAGTGTATATTTTAAATTTGGGTGAAATCGACGCAGTTGCGTTTGATATTGACGGCACGCTGTACAGAAACCTGGTTTTCTACATCAAAGTCCTGCCTCACTATCTTAAGAACTGGCGCTTTTTCATGAAGTTCAACAAAGTACGCTCTATGTTGCGTGCAGACAAACGAAACGAGAGAGGCTATAACGACCTTTTCAGGTCACAGAGCGGGTTTCTTGCAAAGGAACTTGGCTGTACCCTTCAAGAGGCCGAACAGCTGATTACTGACATTGTCTATGAAGGACTCAGGCCTTATTTTGAAAAAATTAATGCCTGCAAAGGAGCCCAGGAACTTATACACAAGCTCAAGGAAGCCGGGCTTAAGATTGCACTTCTGTCTGATTTTCCGCCAGAACAAAAGGGAGATATCTGGGGAATAAAAAAAGACTGTGATTTGCTTTTAAGTTCGGAGCTTATTGGAGCACTTAAGCCTTCGTCAAAGCCTTTTGAGGAATTGTCTGAAAAGCTTGAAGTTCCGGTTGAGCGCATACTTTATATAGGGAACAGCCACGCTTATGATATTGCTGGTCCTAAGAAGCTTGGAATGAAAGCTGGTTGGTTTGTACCTTGGATAAGGGGAATGTTCGGGGCCAGATCAAAAATCGCAGATATTACTTTCTGGGATTATAAACAGCTCGACAAGTTTATATTTAATAAAACCTCCGATTAGCGTCGGGATCTTAATAAAATGGGTGGGGAAAAAAAGTGGATATCGTAATTTCAATTCTCATTGCTTCTGTTATTTCTCTTGGAATTTCAATTTATTTCCATGAAATAACCAAAAAAAACAATGCGATGAATCGCGTAAAATCATATGCCGACTCTCGCAAAACAGACATGGAAGAATCCTACAAAGCTCTGGAAAATCACTTTAATATGCTTGTGGCAGAATTTGATTCTCGCCAGAATCAGGCAAATGCAGCTGTTAAGCTTTTAACTCAGCAGAACAAGGATTTTGAACAGAAAATCGAAAGCCTTGATAAGAGTATAAAGGCTGTTCAGAATATTGAAGCACAGATTAACAGCTATTCAAAAATCCTTGATGAGCTTAACGAAATGTCTGCAAACGTTGAAGAAAACCTTTTGCGCATTCAAAAAGAAAGCGTAATTGTAAATAAACTCAACGAGCGCCTTGATAAGCAGCAGCAGACTGTTGATAACATTGATAAAAAGATTCCACAGATAACACAAAAATTCTCCGAAGAAAATGCAGAGCAGCTTAAGGCTGTTGGCACCACCCTCCTTGATGAATATAAAAACTATGCCGACAAAATTGCAGGCGAAATCCGCAAGTCTCAGACAGAGGCCGAAAATGCTCTTGCAAAAATCAAGCAGCAGATTCAGGAAGCTTACAATCAGGCAGCAGCAAAAGCAGAATCTCTGGAGAATACTGCATTTGAACACCTTAGCCAGCAGGCCACAGAACGTTCACAGCAGTATATTGCAGAAATCAAAACTCAGAATGCCCAGCTCGATTCTCAGATTACAAAATCTTTCAAAGAGTCAGAACAGAAGCTTGTTGAAAGCATAAAGGCCGACCTTACAAAGATGAACGAGAACTTCCAGAAGAGCATCGACAATCTTTCGAATAACTACAACGGAAAGGTTCAGGCACTTCATACAAAATACAACGAGCAGCTTGATTCTGTTTCTGGCAAAAACGAAGGAATTATCACAAAGCTTCAGGCTCAGTTCAACGAAGACTTTACACGTATTGACCAGAAGTGCAAATCTGACTTTGAAAAAATCAGTCAGCGCTACGAAGAAAACTACTCTACCCTCACTCAAAAATATGACACTGACTATAATAACTTTACAGCAAAGTATGATGAAGCCGTTGGAAAGCTTTCACAAAAATATGATGACACCCTGGGTAAAATCACACAGAAATATGACGGTCAGATTTCTTCTATTACTGCCAAGGGCGACAAAGAAATTGTTGATTATGAAGCAAAAATAAATGCAGATATTCAAAAGATGAAGTCTGATTATACTAAGGCATTTGAATCTGCAACATCAATTAATAATACAAAAATCAACGAGTTTAATCAGAACTTTGTTTCTGAACAGCAGCGCCTTAAATCTGAATATGACCTTGCCGTAAATCAGATGGCACAGGAAAGTACAGGCAAACTCGAAAGCCTTGAAAACAGCATTAATCAGGAAATTACTTCTTTTGCTGATGAATGCAAGGAACAGATTAATTCTTTGCAGAATGATTATTCGAGTCAGCTTTCTGATTTTAAGAATGATATTGGATCTCGTCTTTCTGCTGTTGAAAATGAATACGAGAACAAGACTGCAGCACTTGAAACAAATATCCGCGACCTTACAGAGCGTTACGAAACAGAAGAACAAGGCATGCAGAATGTATTTGGCGAAAGACTGCGTGCTTTGGATGAAGACTACAAGCAGCGCATTGCAGAAATCAGACTTTCTCTTGAAAACAGTTTAAAGCAGTGTAATGAAACTTCTGAATTTCTTAAACGCGATGTTGATGGAAATTCACAGAGCCTGCAGAGTATTCAGGCTGAGCTTGATGATGAAATTAAGATTATGCAGGAAAGATATGCCGGCCTTTACAAGGATGCACTTGCTTCTGCAGATCAGAAAGAAAAGGATGCTCTTGATACATTCAATCAGGGTGCAAAACAGAAAATCGATGAATACGCAGAGCTTATCCAGCAAAAAATCGATACTCTTCAGCAGAATATCACAGAACAGATTAAAGCAGTTTCTCTTGAATCAAGCACTTCAATTCACGAAGCCGAAAGTGCAGTTGCCGATTTGCAGAAGGAATGTAATGCTGCTAATCAGAAGGCACAGGCTCTTCAGCCGGAATTGGATGAACGCATAAAGATTATCAACAAAGAGCTTGAAGACTTTAAGACAGATGCAGAGATTAAGCTTAACAACATGAACAAGCAGATTGCAGATGCAGTTAAACGTTCTGTTGCCGAAAGTGAGCAGACTCATCTTAATATTCTTGAAGGAATTGATGATCAGCTTCATTCCTACAAAAAGGATATTGAGAACAAGCTTGCACAAATTGAAAACAGTGGTGCCGATATTGATACTCTTGAAAAGAGTTTGCGTGGAGCAATGCAGGAAGTTCAGTCACGCGTTCTTGGAGACTTTGATAAGTTTACAAGTGAACAGCAGCGTAAACACGAAGAATTCTCTACACAAATTAAAGAAGATTCTCAGACTATCGAGATCAGACTCCAGGAAATTGATAAGTCACTTGATGAACTCAAGAACACTGCAACAGGCAGCATGAGCGCCAAGCTTATTGATTTTGAAAAATCTTTTAACAACACAATTCTTACAAAGAACAACGAAATTGATTCTCAGCTTTCTGGCTGGAAGGTTGAGCTTGATACTAAGCTTAGTGAAATTGCAGGTAATTACGAAGCCCAGAGAAAGGACCTTGAACAGAATTATCTCAACGACCTTAAAACAAATCTTGCTTCTATTACATCAAAAGCAAATGAACAGTATGACACTCTTGCCGATGCAATTGAAAAGTCTAAGCTTGGAATGGAAAAAAATATTTCTGAAATTCAGGAAACTATCAACGACTTCCAGGATGAAACAAGAACAAAGATTTCGCAGATTTCTACAAGCACCGACAAGGAATTCAAGAAGGAGCTCGATGGAGCACTTTCTAAAGTTCAGACTAACCTTGAACGCACACAAACCGAACTCCTTAATGATTTGCAGTCATTTGAACAGAGCATTCGCGAGCGCCAGGAAACAAGTACATCTTCTATTGATGCTGCCCTTGCAGAATTCAACACATGGAAACAGCAGCTGCGTTCTCAGTTAGACGGTGCTAACAGTGTATTCCAGGATGAGCTTACTGCATTCAAGACAGCTTCTGATAACAGCCTTGAAGAAACACAGCAGAAGATCAACGACGATATGCGAAAGTACGCTGCTTATATTCAGGAGCAGCAGAACGACTTGAGCGACAAGATTACTTCTTTGCAGAATAAGACAGAATCTTCTATGAAAGAATACGAAGAACGTTCACAGCAGATTCTTACACAACTTAGTGATACTTATACAAAGATGCTTGAAGATACAGAAGAACGTGTTAAGGCTCAGAATGAAGATTCTGCACAAAACCTTGCACAGCTCAAAAAGGATATTCAGACTGCATCTGAACAGAACCGTGCTAACCAGGCTCAGTTTGTTCTTAAAATGCAGAATGACGCAAACGACCTTCAGGTTCGAATGGGCGACCTTACAAAAGAACTTCAGTCTATTCAGTCAAGCATAAGCGTTTACGAACGTGCCGATGCAATGAAACGTCACCTTGATGAAGGTCTTGATGAATTAAACAACCGCATTGAACAGCTTGACGGATTTACAGACACCGCTGAAGATATTACAAAGCAGTACAATTCTATTGTAAGAATGAACGAAGAAATGGAACGCGAGCTTTCTAACATTGAACAGCAGAAGCAGCGCGTAACAAATCTTGAACAGAAGTTTGGACAGTTGTTTGCTTTGTCTAACACAATTGATGAAAGAATCCAGACTCTCAACAACACTTCTGATGATATCAGTACAATGGAAGTTGCTGTTCGTGATTACACAGACAAACTTGATATTGTATCTCAACAGTATGACCGCCTTTCGAAGAAAGATGAAGTTATTAACAGAGTTCTTAAAGATGTTGATACTTCATTTGCTAACCTTAAGGATATTGAACAGAGAATTGCTGATTGTCAGCGTCAGGTTACTTCTTTGCCAAGAGAGATTAAAGAAGTTCAGGAAAATGTTGACCGCATTCTTAAGAGCGGACCAAAGATTACAGAAGCAGCAAGCAAGCTCCAGAATCTTGATAATGTCATTACCGAAGCCGAAAAGAGAATTGACAACATTACAGCTACAAACACAGGTATTAAAGAAGCTCAGCTGAGACTTGAACAGTTTGGAAAGGATGTTGATAACAAGTTCAAGGTTCTTCATGACATTACTAAGAATGAAGTAAGCAAGAGTAAGCCTACTCCAGACAAAGGCATTCCTCCACAGATGAAAGAAGCTATAAGATCACTCAAACGTGAAGGCTGGACTAATGAAGAGCTTGCTAAGAGATTCAACAGAACTGTTACAGAAATTGATCTTTTGCTGGATCTTCCAGACTAATAAGATTATTTAGATAGAAGACAAACTACAGTTGCTTCAACAGCATCGCTTGTACCAACCGGTGGGAGTTTCTCACCGGTTTTTGCTTTAACAAAGACCTGGTCGGGAGCAACATCAAGAGTACGTGCAATTGATTCTATTACCTGCTGGCGGTAAGGGATGAACTTTGGTTTTTCCAGTTTTACAACACAATCAAGATTTTCTATGTGCCAGCCGGCGTCGCGGACTTTTTGCATAACTGTTTTTAGAAGTTCTGCAGAGTCTGCGTCCTTCCATTTCATATCTTCTGGAGGGAAGAAGGAACCTATATCGCCAAGGCCTGAAGCGCCAAGAATTGCATCTGTAATTGCGTGGTAAAGAACATCGCCGTCGGAATGACCGTCTTCGCCTTTTTCAAATGGGAGCTCTACTCCACCAAGCAGCAGGCGGCGTCCTTCAATTAATCTGTGAATATCATAACCAAGTCCAACACGAATCATAAGGCGGTGCCTCTTTCTAAATCACCAGGATAAGTGATTTTAATATTTTTAGGGTCACCTGTAACAAGCTTTACAGGTCCAACATATTTTCCCCAGATTTCTGAATCATCTGTATAATCATGGCCGTCGGCAGCGGCTTTTTTATGAGCATCAAACAGCTTTGCAAAAACGAAGCCCTGTGGTGTTTGAATTGCTGTAAGTGAGCTGCGAACAAGGTGCGTTACTATAAAACCATTCTGGTCTATTCCTTTGATTGTGTCTGTTGGTGTTATACCAGGTGCAGCGGCTTCAAATTCCTGAGCGGCAAGAAGTACATATTGAATCTGCTGTTCTGAAATAAATGGACGAGCGCCATCGTGAATTAAAACATATTCCGGTTGAATCGGCTTTTTCTTTATGTGCTCAAGCGCATTCAAAATTGATTTTTGGCGTGTATAACCGCCCTGCACATATTCTACTTTTTCTTTCATTTCATCATCGTATTCAAAAAAAGCAGAAACAGCTTCAGCAGCTTCATTTGTTCCGTTCATTGGAACTGTTACAATTATATGAGAAATATCAAAAGGTTTTTCCTGATTTTTTGAAGCCTGCTCAAAAGCTTTTACGCAGGAAGAAAGGACTGTACCATCGCCTAAAGGAAGGTACTCTTTTTTAACAGAGCCGCCCATTCTTGTAGAAGAACCGGCGGCTGTAATTATAACTGCGACTTTTGTCAGAGTGGAAGAAGCTCCACCCTGTTGATTAGAAGGAATCATCATCCTCGTCAAAATCTCCTTCTGCATCGTCCATATCGTCCGAAGCTCCATCGTCATCATCCAGATCATCATCACGACGGCGAGATTTTTCATTAACGTCATCCATTAAATCATCATCTTCATCATCATCAAGCTGGATTGTATGCTTAACACGTGGGGCTGCTCCAGGAGGTTCAAGCTTTGTGTGAATAGCAGCTTCTATTTCTTTGGAAGGTTTACCAAGTGCAAAAGAAATTTCGTCTTCAAGAAGTTTTTTTGCCGAGTCATAAAGCTTGCGTTCCAAAATCGGCAATTCTTTTACTTTGCTGCGGTTATAAAGACAGCGAACAATTGTAGCTATATCTTTAACCGTACCTTTTTTGAGAAGGTCAAGATTCATCTGATAGCGTAATTTCCAATCAGAGGTAATTGGTTCAAATTCTGCAGATAAAAGTTCAAGCGCTTCCTGTGCCTCTTTTGCAGACACAATCTGGCGGATTCCAAGTTCTTCTGCTTTTGCAACAGGAACCATGACAATCATATCAGAAGCTTCGATGTAAATCTTATAATAAAGATTATTTTCATCTCTAAATTTCTTTTCGAAGATTTCTGTTACAACGCCAACACCCTGGCTTGGATAAACGACCTTCTGGTTAACTTTGAATTTTGTTTCCATACGAAATTATTATATCACAAAAAAAGGAAAATTTCAAATTATTGCAAAACAAATATATTAGTCATCATCTGAATCTGAGTCAGAATCAGAAGCTGTCTGTGTTTCGGCTGCTGTCTGAGGATCCATCTTTTGAGAAATATCTTCTTCATCTGCAACTGCAGTACGTTTGCCTACAACAATTTCTACAGCTACCATAACGAGACCTACAATTAAACCGCCAAGGCCTACAACACGCACAAAGGCACGGCCAAATGATTCAATAGGAATGATTATAAGAAGAATTGCAATTGCAACAAAAATCAAGGCTTCAAACAAAAGCTTCTTGCTTTCTTCTGGGTAAGCAGCGCGGAGCTTTGCAGAAGAATAAACGCTTACTCCGGCATACAAAATCAGGTAAACAGCAAGAACAATAGAAATAATTTTCCAGATTGCAGCAACTGTTTTTACAAGAGCAAATGGACAAATTACAGAAACTAATCCGATTACAAAAGTACAAATGCTTTTTACAAGCAGCGTCTTTTTGAATACAGGGTCTTCGCTCTGCTTATAAATAACCAGAAGATTATAAACTGAAAACGCAACAGCTGCCAGACCAACAAGAACAACAACTGCTTTAATACATGCATCTGGAATTGCAATCATTATAATTCCAATAATAGCAAGAATAGCACCCAAAATGATATTTTTTGTCTTCATATTTAATCTCCTGATGGAAAATTTCTTCTATATTTAAAGATAATACCATTATCACAGAATGTCAAAGTTTTTTTGAAGGAAGTTTTCTATAAAACAATCAGTCTAGTTTTAATCTGTTATCTCGCGGGTGATATTTTTAAGCCAGCCCTTCTTAAAATAATGGCGGATTACAAAAGGCATTTTTTCAAACTCATCAAGATAAAGAACAAAATATACCCAAAGAGGAGGAAGCTTGAAAACAAAGGCGGCAAGCAAGCCAAGAGGTACCGAAACACACCACATGTTTATTGTATCTGCAACAAATCCAAATTTTGAGTCACCGCCGGCACGGAAAATTCCGCAGATTAAAACAGTATTAATTGAAGCGCCTATGATTGAATAGGTGTTCATAAATAAAATTACATTTCTATAATGAGCCGCAGTTTCATTGAGTTTTGCAATATATGGGAGCACCGGATAAAGACATACAATGAGCACTGCTCCAAGAACGCCGGAAAGTATTGTGATTCTTGCCAGTCTCGAGGCATTTCGTTCGGCTACATCCATATTTCCGGAGCCGATATTTTTTCCAACAACTATTGCTCCACCATATGCAAGTCCAAAACATAAAACTGTTCCAAGCTGGCGAACTGTTCCAACAACAGAGTTAGCGGCAACTATATCTTCGCCAAGATGTCCAAGAATTACAGAATACATTGCAAAGGCAGAACCCCATACAAGCTCGTTTCCAACAGCAGGAAGTGAATACTTAAAAAAATCTTTTGTAAGGATTTTACTTTTTCTGAATGCGCACAAAACAGAAAAACGGACATCTTTCTGCAGATGCGCATAAATAAGGCAGATTGACATTTCAATAAAGCGGGCAATTGAAGTTGCAATTCCAACTCCGAGGATTCCCATCTTAGGAATGCCTAACAATCCAAAAATAAACACAGCATTCAAAAAGATGTTTAAACACAAAGAGGTAGTAGAAGCAATTGTTACAATTTTTACACGTTCAATACTTTTGAATGCAGCCTGGAACATCTGCGAGAATGAAAGACATACATAGGAAAAGCTTACTGCCCGCAGATATTTACAACCTTCTAGAATCAGAGCTTCATCTTTGGTAAAAATGAGCATAAGGATTTTTGGATAAAAGGCCGCAACAAGAGCAACAATAAATTCGACGGAGCAGCAAATTCTTAAGCCAATTCCCAAAAGCGTTTTGATTGATTCTGTATCTTTTTTACCCCAGTATTGTGCACCAAGCATAACAAGGCCGGATGATAAACCTGTAGAAACCATAAAAAGTATAAAGGCAACATTTCCAGCAAGAGCAGAAGCGGCAATTGCTGTCTGACCTATGTATCCAAGCATGATAACGTCTGCTGAGTTTACAGCGGCAGAAATGAGATTTTGAATTGCCATTGGCGTTACAACATTGCGGAGGTCTTTATAAAATGTCTTTGCTTCGCTTGTCAAAGGTTTATCGTCCCTGGGCAGTATAATTCTGATTAATCCAGTTCTTGTAATCGCCGCTCAAAATGTGGTTGATCCAGTCGCTGTTTTTAAGATACCACTTTACGGTTTCCTGCAGGCCTTCTTCAAAGGTCATCTTGCGTTCCCAGCCAAGCTGACTTTTAATTTTTGTGCAGTCGATTGCGTAGCGCTTGTCGTGACCCGGGCGATCTTTTACATAAGTAATTGTCTTTTCTACATCTTCGGCTGATTTTCCAAGCTGAGCTGCAGTGAGCTCAATTACCTTGTGAAGAAGCTTAATATTCTGCCATTCGTTTTCACCACCGATATTGTATTTTTCGCCGGTTACGCCTTTGTTTACAATGAGCCATACAGCGCGGTTGTGGTCTTCTACATAAATCCAGTCGCGGATATTGTCACCTTTGCCGTAAACAGGAAGATTTTTTCCGTCGCGGATATTGGAAATCATAAGAGGAAGAAGTTTTTCCGGGAACTGATATGGTCCATAGTTGTTGGTACAGTTAGACAAAGTAATTGGAAGACCATATGTGTGGAAATATGCCATTACAACGTGGTCGCTGCTTGCCTTACTGCTTGAGTATGGGCTACGTGGATCATAAGGAGTATCCTCGCGGAAGTATCCTGTTTCTCCAAGAGAGCCGTAAACTTCGTCTGTTGAAATATGATGGAAGAGAACATCATCGCGGATTGTGCCGTCTTCACGCTTCCAGTAGTTGCGGGCAACATCAAGCAGAGTGAAGGTTCCCATTACGTTGGTTTTCATAAAGGCTTCAGGACCAAGAATTGAACGGTCTACGTGGCTTTCTGCAGCAAAGTGAATTACAGTATCAATATCGTACTGCTTGAAAATGCGTTCAATCTGGGGACGGTCGCAGATGTCTACCTTTTCAAAGAAGTAACGCTTACCGCCAAACTGAGCCTCAACATCCTTCAAAGATTCAAGGTTACCTGCATATGTAAGACAGTCTACGTTTACAACTGTTCCGTCAAAGTTTGCATCGTCGAAAAGATTTCCTTCGGCAGAGCTCATTCCAAAAAGATAATGTATAAAGTTTGAACCAATAAATCCGGCACCACCGGTAATAAGGATGTTCTTTAATTTTCGCATATCCATCTTCCTTTTATATCAAAATATTTTCCGTTTAAATCAAATGCAGGATGCTTGCCGTCTTTTTCGCTGAGCAATGGAGTTATGCCTGGCGCAACTGCATTCCAGTCTATGTTGATTATAGGGTCATTCCACATAAGTCCGCTCTCGCCTTTTGGATCATAAAAATCTGTACACTTGTAGGCAAAAACAGCAGAGTCGCTCAAAACATAAAAGCCGTGAGCAAAGCCTTGTGGAATATAAAACTCATTCTGCTTTTCGCTATCAAGAACAACACCGTAGTACTTGCCAAAGGTAGGAGAGCCACAGCGGATATCAACTGCAACATCATAAACACGGCCGCTTACTGCACGAACGAGCTTTCCCTGTGGATGCTGAGTCTGAAAGTGAAGACCACGGAGCACGCCCTTGGTAGACGCACTCTGATTATCCTGAACAAATTTCATTGTAAGGCCAGCTTCAAAAAAATCACGCTCGCTGTATACTTCAAAAAAGTAACCACGCGCATCACCAAACACCTTTGGCTGGATTTCGTATAGTCCCTGGATTTTTGTTCCGTCAGATAAAACACATTCTTTAAATTCAAATGCCATTTTTATACACTCGCAATAAATTCAAGATAACGGCCGTAATCAGTTTTATAGCCTTTTGCAAGCTCAAGCAACTGCTCTTTTGTAAGCCAACCGTTTTTATATGCGATTTCCTCAATACAAGATACATAAAGTCCCTGACGTTTCTGGATTGTTGCAATAAAGTTACTTGCTTCGAGCAATCCGTCGTAGGTTCCTGTGTCGAGCCATGCCATACCACGTCCAAGTTTTTCTACCTTGAGCTGTTTGCGGTCAAGATATTCGTTATTTACTGATGTAATTTCAATTTCTCCACGGGCACTTGGCTTTACATTAGCAGCAATATCTACAACATCATTTGTGTAAAAGTAAAGGCCAGGAACAGCAAAGTTTGATTTTGGATTTGCAGGTTTTTCTTCTATTCCAAGAGCGTTTCCGGCAGCATCAAACTCTACAACGCCGTAGGCAGTAGGATCTTTTACGTAGTAGCCAAAAATTACACTCTTCTTTTCGTTTTTAACTGTATCATGAGCACGGCGCAAAGTCTGAGTAAAGCTTTGTCCATAGAAAATATTATCACCAAGAACAAGAGCAACATCATCGTTTCCAATAAACTCGCGTCCAACAATAAATGCGTCAGCAAGTCCACGAGGCTTATCTTGAACCTTGTAACTGAACTTCATACCGAGCCAAGCCCCATCGCCAAAAAGCTCTTCAAAAACAGGAAGGTCACGCGGTGTAGAAATAATCAAAACTTCGCGGATTCCTGCAAGCATAAGAACACTCAGCGGATAATAAATCATAGGCTTGTCGTAAAGCGGCAAGATCTGTTTGCTAACGGCTTTTGTTATAGGATATAAACGTGTTCCGGAGCCACCGGCTAAAATAATTCCTTTCATAATAGAATATTCTAGCACAAAATCCCACTTTTCGCTATACTGATATTCTCATTACGGAGGCTATAGTATGGGTGGCATTTTTGGTGTCGCATCAAAGACAGATTGTTCTTTGGATTTATTTTTTGGCGTAGACTATCATTCACATTTAGGAACAAGACGCGGAGGTCTTGCGGTTTATTCAGAAGAAGGACGTTTTGAACGTTCAATTCATAATATCCAGAACTCGCCTTTCAGAACAAAATTTGAGCACGACATTGAAGAAATGCACGGGCATCTTGGAATCGGCTGTATCAGCGACTACGAACCTCAGCCTCTGCTTGTAAACTCTCATCTTGGAAGCTGGGCAATCACAACTGTTGGAATTGTTACAAACAAGGATGAGCTTGTAAAAGAAGTTCTTGATTCAGGCTACACACACTTCCTTGAAATGAGTGGTGGCGAAATCAATCAGACAGAGCTTATTGTTGCCCTCATCAATCACGAAAAAACAATTGTAGACGGAATTAAATACGTTCAGAGCAAAATTAAAGGCTCAATTACAATGCTTGTTCTTACAAAGGATTGCATTTACGGAGCCCGCGACCGCCTTGGACGTACACCGCTTCAGATTGGTAAAAAAGACGGCGCCTACTGTTTTTCTTTTGAAAACTTTGCATATGTAAATCTTGGATATACAGACTGCCACGAGCTTGGCCCTGCCGAAATTGTAAAGCTTACTGCAGACGGATATGAAATCCTCCAGCAGCCTGGCAAAGAAATGAAAATCTGTACCTTCCTCTGGATTTACTACGGCTACCCTACTGCAAGCTACGAAGGCGTAAATGTTGAGTCAATGCGCTATAACTGCGGTAAGTATCTTGCTAACCGCGACAAAGGTTCTGTAGAACCAGATATCATTGCAGGTGTACCAGATTCAGGAACTGCACATGCCATTGGTTATGCTAATGAAAGTAATATTCCATTTGCACGTCCATTCATTAAATATACTCCAACATGGCCACGTTCATTCATGCCTACAAATCAGGAACAGAGAAACTTGATTGCACATATGAAGCTCATTCCTGTTCAGTCGCTCATTAAAGGTAAAAAGATTCTTTTAATAGATGATTCAATTGTCCGCGGAACACAGCTGCGCGAAACTACAGAGTTCCTTTATAACTCAGGTGCAAAGGAAGTTCACGTTCGCCCTGCATGTCCACCGCTGCTTTTTGGTTGTAAATATCTCAACTTCAGCCGCTCGAAATCTGAAATGGATTTAATTACACGCCGCATCATCAAGCAGTTCGAAGGCGACAATGTTACTGACGAAGTTTTACGTGAATATGCAAATCCAGACAGTCCAAAATATGCTGCAATGCTTGAAGAAATCCGCAAGCAGCTGCACTTTACAACCCTGCGCTATCACCGCCTTGATGATATGCTCGACAGCACAGGTCTTGACCACTGCAAGTTGTGTACATACTGCTGGGATGGAAGAGAATAATTAAAGGACTACGATAAACGGCATTGCCGGTAATCCGTTCTTTCCGTACAACGTTACAAATTCAGGACAGTTAGTCCACAGATAGCGGAGCTCTTTTATAGGGTATCCGCTTTCTTTTATTTGAGAAGGAATTTCTATTTCCATGGTATCGGAGCCTGTGACGGTGCCTTTGGCTTTTATGTGGAGGCTGTCCATTCCGGCATAATGGATTGGGACAGAAAAATGGTCGCCGCCTGCGTATACAGATTTTTCATCCATTCCAAACGGAGACTTTTCCGGCTGGCGCATACCAACAAAATACAGGCCTTCTACTCCAACAAGCTCGGAATTATTCATTATAACTTCCTGATCAAATTGAATCACAACCTTATTGTCAGTAACCTTGTAGGATTTTACCAACGGGGCCGGAGCCTTTTCTATGCCGTATGCAATTCTCAAAGCTTCACGGGCGGCACGTTCACCAACTACAATTTTATCTTCGGGATGAAGGTCGTTCCATTCACCGGCATCAATCATTGGAGCAAGAGCGGCATTACCTGCAGCAGCAACTCCATCCGCCTGAGCCTGCCTTAACCAAGCCCAGTCTTCAGGGAAGTTTCTCTGTTCATCCTTGTAGCCGTCGCCCCACTTTGGAAGCTGAACTACAACTACAGGCATATTTTCTGGTGCATAGACAAACTTGGCCCGCCAGGTTTCTATCATTTTTTTTAGAAGGTCTGCGTATTCAAAAGCACCCCAGGTGTTTGATTCACCCTGGTACCACAAGGCACCTGCAACTGCATAATTAAAACAAGGTGCAAGCATGGAATTATAAAGAGCGGTAGGCTGCCATTCAAAGAAAGTGCTGCCCGGGCGGTTTGGTGCATCACAGGCAACGCGTTTTTTCCATTCGCCGTCGAGACTCAGGCGTTCCTTTGAAGTAAAGATTGCATATGTTTTATCTTCATAAAATCGGATTGGAGTTTGATTTGTTTTTACAACGCGAACAGTAATTGTATTTTTTCCTTCGTGAAGAACTCCTTCCGGAATTACATAACGACGTGGAGGATAACAGTAACCTGTTTCGCCGCAATAAACACCATTTACCCAGGCTCTGTCCGATTCAACAATTACACCCAGCCAGAGACGGATTGGTTCATGAGGCATTGTAAGCCCCGCAAGTTCTTCGGCAGAAATATCAACTTCTTTTTTGAACCAGCATACACCGCCTTCTTTTAAGTCAAAAAAATTATTTGGAATGAAACAATCTTTCCAGTAAGAATCGTCTGCAATTTGTTCATATGAAAGATTTTCCCAATGCTCGCGAAGGCCTGTATCAGTAGCATCAAGATTTTTCTGCCATTCTGCACCGGCACGCATTTCTTTTTCCTGCTGATTTTTAACAGCGCCTGGTACGCGCCATTTGTTTAACTGCTCCAAATAGTTAGTCTTACCTAACTCTTTAAGAGAATCTTCACTCATCCATGAAGTAATTGGTGAACCACCCTGGCTGGCATTAATAATACCAACAGGAACACCAAGCTCTGCAGAAAGATTTTTTGCAAAGAAATATCCTGTTCCACTCATCTGGGCAATTGTTTCAGGGCTGGCTGCAATCCATGTAGGTTTTTCAACAGTATCCTTTTCGCCGTCATAAGAGAAAGTAATTGGAATTGTTATCATGCGGATGTTGTTGTCTTTTGGGAGCTTCATCTCATACGGATAACTGTAACGAAGACGATCCATTGGAAGCTGCGCATTTGACTGTCCAGAGCTTACCCAAACTTCGCCAACCCAAACGTCTTTGAAGGTGATAGTGCTGCTGGCGCTAGTAAGATGCATTTCAAACGGGCCGCCTGCTTCGCCAGGATTGTATTCAATTTTCCAGTTGCCATCGGCATCTACTGTTGCAGAAGCTGTGGTCTCGCGGAAAGACAAATCAACTTTATCACCGCCGTCGCCTTTTCCAAAAATACAGTTTGTACTATTTCGCTGAAGAACCATTCCGTCTGCATAAATTCCAAGTACCTTGAATGACATTATTCTATTTTCCCCTTCTCTCTCAAAATACTTTCGACAAACTCAACCATTTCATATACCATTGCATCGCAGTGAGGCTTACGTTCGCCACCTCGTTCTGCATTTACACGCAAAAGGTCGGCACAGTAAATCATACCTTCGTGCTTTTCTTTTACAAATTCGACTACGCGCTTAGTGGTAGGAACATCGTCTACGCCAAAAAGTCCAAGCAGCATGAGAGCACCTGTAATAACTCCGCAGGTTCCGCCAGTTTTCATGCCAAGTCCAAAACAGGCACCCATTTTAAAAGCAAGCTCATCGCTAACACCGGCATCCTTATTAAAAGTCATCAACATAGACTGCGCACAGTTATGATGCGGTTCCACAATTGCACGGATTTCTTTTGCACGTTCAAGATATTTACTCATTTTAGGCCTCTAGTATTAATATAACACAGTTTTGTCATGGTGTCATGCATAATACTGAGCCTGTGCATTCCAAAGTTCGCTGTATAAACCCTTGTTTGACATAAGCTTGTCGTGACTACCCTGTTCAATAATCTTGCCTTCATCAAATACAATAATGTTATCGCAGAAACGGCAGCTGCTCATACGATGACTGATATATATAGAAGTTTTTCCCTCTACCATCTGGTCAAAACGCTGATAGATTTCGTATTCTGCAACAGGGTCCAAGGCACTTGTTGGTTCGTCCATAATTACAAAAGGCGCATTCTTGTAAAGCGAGCGTGCAATTGCAATTTTCTGGGCTTCACCACCACTAATTTCTACACCGTTTTCATCATCATACTGGTAAAGCGGAGTATCAAGGCCTTTTTCCATTTTGGCAAGACGCTCTCCAAAACCAGCATCCTCCAGACATTTAACAGCACGGTCTCGGTCGTATTCAACATCACAGGCAACATTTTCGCCAAGTGGGAAACTGAACAGATTAAAATCCTGGAATACAATTGCAAAAAGCTTTGCGTATTCTTCGTAATCATAATAACGGATATCTACTCCATTGAGCAGAATCTGTCCTTCTGTTGGTTCATACAGACGACAAAGAAGTTTTATAAAGGTTGTTTTACCCGCACCGTTTTTTCCAACAACTGCATTCTTTGTTCCAAGTGTGATTTTCTGATTTACATGACGCAGAGCCCAGGTATTGGAATTTGCATACTTAAACGAAACATCACGGAATTCAATTTCAAATACATTGTCATCACGCTTCTCGGTTGGGATTGTTCCGTCGTATCGCTTGTTTTCAATTTCCATATAATCATAGAAGAACGAAAGATAACGACTTACCATTTTAAGCTGAACAAAGTTGTTAGAGATTCCCGTAATGCTTTCTACAAGGCGTGTGTAGCTTGAAACATACAAAATACAGTTTCCAACACTGATTAAACCAAACACTGCCTTAAGACCAACGTAGGCATAGCTTGCAAGCTGCATAAAGCATTGAGAAATAAGAGGAACCATGGAAATTTTAAGATTTTTATTTATCCATACATTTCCTTCTTCTTCAAGCTTATCATTTGTTTCCTGAACTCTTTTTGTCATGAGCTTTTGCATTTTGTAAAGACGAATGTACTTCCCTATTGAGTAATCAAAAATCAAATTAAACCAGTAACCAAAATAGCGGTTGTATGAAACATTCTTTTCAAAAAATTCCATCTGCAGTTGTGATGCTTTTTTGTTTGTCTTGTAAGACATGAACACGTGAACTGCAAGAACAATTAACATAACAACAAAGCTATACCACTGATTTAAGAAATAGCTCACACCTGTAAGCGCTCCTGCTTCACCAGCAACACGTGGAATAAACAATGGAACAAGCAGCACAAGCGAATAAACAATTGTTGCAATTTTTTCTACAAGCCCCGCAAGATTATCAATAAAAACCCTGATATCACCACCGGCAGTCATTCCATCCTTTGCCTTTTTGTACATATCAAGAGTTTCATGCTTTTCAAGAATATCAAAATCAAGGCTCATAGTTTTATCTACAAGCATTTTGTTTATCTTTTGTGTAAGCTCGTGTTTCTTAACCCAGTTGATTAATTCAAGTCCCCAACGGATAAGCACCAGAGCAGAATCAATACAAAGCATTATGAGGACGTTTTTGAAAATTGATTCAAAGGAGTCCATGCGGAAAAGTCCGTCCAGAATGAGGCTCGAAAAATAAATTGAAACAAAAGGTTGTCCTGCCGCAATGAGTCTTACGATAAGAACAAAAATAATATATCCAGGAACAATACGATGTGTAAGATTTAATACTTTACTTACTGTGCCGCGATTTTTCTTATTTTTCATTTGAAACCTCCTTTTTATAGTAATGACTCTGAATGTCAAAAATCTCTCTGTATTTACCGCCGTTATTCATAAGCTGGTCGTGACTTCCTTCTTCTACAATCTTTCCACCATCAAGGAACAGAATGCGGTCACAGAACTTTGTACTTGCAAGTCTGTGCGAAATGAACACAGCAGTTTTGCTTGATGCCATATGATTGTATTCTTCGTAGATGCGGCTTTCGGCAATTGGATCAAGAGCACTTGTTGGTTCGTCCAGAATGAGCATTGGTCCGTCTTTATACATTGCCTTTGCAAGAAGGAGCTTTTGAGTTTCTCCACCAGAAAGAACAATTCCGTTTTCATCAAGAGTCTGAGTGATATAGGTTTCTTCTTTTTTAGTAAGAGTATTTACTTTTTCAAGAAGGCCTGCTTTTTCAAGACAATCATGCAGCTTAATGCGGTCAACATCCTTAGGTTCACAACCACAGACATTTTCTGCAATTGAAAGAGCGATTGGTGAAGTATCCTGAAAGAGGACGCTTATCATATCCTGATATTTTTCTACGCCAATTTCATTTATGCTTTTTCCGTCAATTAAAATCTCACCGCTTGTTGGAGAGTATAGACCACACATAAGTTTTACGATCGTTGTTTTACCAGCGCCGTTATTTCCAACTAACGCAATTTTTTCGTTTGCACCAATCTTAAAGCTGATATTCTGTAAAACAGGTTTGTCGCTGCCTTCGTAAGTAAAGCTGACGTTGCGGAACTCAATGGATGGAGCAGATGCTTCGACAACATGCGCATCACCATGCTCAAACACATCCTTCTGCTTCATAAATGCATGGTAATCATTAAACTGATGACTTGCATCGCGGAGGTCAGCAAAATGCATTGAAACGTCATAAACATATTGAGAAAGATTTGCAATAAGTCCAACGTAAATTGTAAACTCAGCAGCATCAATCTGACCAGAAAGAACCTTATGAATCAAAAGTACATAAGCAATCCAGTCGCGCGCAAAATTAAACGCAGTATCAGAAATTGTAGGATAATACCACTTAAGCTGATACTTCATTCTGAACTTTTTATATGTATTAATTAAAGAAGAAAAATGATAATCAAAAAGTTTATTCAAACCAAAAATTCTTATATCTTTGCCGGCGCTTACGTTCATGCTGTTTCGCTCGTAGTAATTCATTTTTCGCCATGGCTCAGAAAAACTTTCGCGGTGACTGTCACCAAACTTTACAGCATGATTACGAATTAAAATATCTGCAACAAACATTGCAAAAGTAACTGCAAGAATCTTCCAGTCAAGCATAAAAATTACAGTGCCATAACTGAAAACACCAAGAACAACTATGAGCAGTCTGAGAGATGTTGTAGAAACCATCTCTGCACCTTCGTAATTTCCACTAACGCCCTGAGCTCCCTTTCCCATAATCTTCTGTTTTGGCTGAGGTTCAATATTCAGGTAATCAGTGTTGATTGCTTTTTTAATAAAATCCAGCATAAAAACGCTGATTCGTGTGTAGGTGTGCTTCAGCTGCATTTTCGATTCGCAAAAAACTTTTACTGCCGAAAAAATACAGAAGAAGCAGACTGTAATTACAATATAAATAAGAAAAGTTTTTACGTTACCACTTGTAATTCCCTTAATTGCCATAGCTGGAATAAGCGTATTGATAAATGGTAGTGTTACCGAAATAACAATGTAAATCAGCACAAGAGGAATAGCAGTGGGATACCGCTTAAACATAGCTTTGTAGACAATAAAAGTATTTTGAAAGATGTTGTTTTTCTTTTCTTTCTGTGTCTGCATAAGTAGCCTCCAATTTTATTTTTGAGGTTAATTTATCATAAAAAAACACCGTTTTGATGCGGTGTGCACGAAATGCAAAAATTGGTGCATGAAATGCAATTATACAGGCAGCATAACTTCTGTTGCAAAAATCCCGGGTTCATTTTTGCGGTTTACAAAGCCATCATATTGTTCTGCAATTTTATCTATGCGGCGCAGGCCAAATCCGTGTTCACCAAGCTTAGAAGTAACAAGTTCGTTGAGGCGTCGACGGTGCTTTGCATTTGTTGAGTTTGAAACAGAAATATACAGCTGTTGTTTGAACATGCCAATGTAAATGCGGATAAATTTTTGAGGGAACTGATTGCCTTCTTCACTTTTGATTTTTTCGCAGGCTTCGATTGCGTTGTCCAGGAGGTTGCCTACAATTGCACAAAGATGTACGTCACTGATTTTTAGCTGGTCCGGAACCTTGGCGGTACAGTTTACTTCTATATTATTTTTGCGTGCAATAGAAACCTTGCTGCTGAGAATTGCATCAAGGCCAACGTTGCCTGTGCGGATTGCGATGTCTATGCTGTCTAAGTCCTGCTCCAGAGTGCAAAGGTATGCATCAAGTTCTTCAAACTTTTTCATTGCAAGCATAGCCTTGATTGACTGGATGTGATTGTGGTAGTCGTGTCTCCATGCGCGCATTGTCTGATAGATGTTTTGAACTTCGTCGCGCTGCTTTTTGAGAACGCTGTCCTGAAAGTCAGATAGGCGTTTGTCGTATTTTCGCTTGAGGAGAAGAATTGTAATGACTACTGCCAGGACGACTAATCCCACGCAAATTAAGATCTGCAAAAACATTTTATAAACGCCTCGTTCAAGTCTTTGTAAACACCGCGGGCTACAGGAAGCTGTTCGCCGTCGTCAAGTATACAGTCGGTACGGGTGATTTTGGAAACATGCTGTAGGTTTACAAGCAGGCCTCTACGCAAGCAGAAAAATGATTTTTCTTCAAAGGCGCCGGCAGCTTCTGAAAAGGATGACTTCCATTCGCGTTCGAAGTCTGTGCCTTTCATATAAACGTAGTGTCCGCGTGCTTCTATATAAATTATTTTTTCAAAAGGGATTTTTTCGAGGTCTGCACCCTGCCCCAGCACAAAATAGTCTTCTGATTTTTTCTGGCGTTCAGCGAAAATGGAATCCAAAAGTCCGTGAAGCACATCTGCTTTAACAGGCTTTAAGATATAGCGCACTGCCCCAACCTCGTAGCCTTCGATGGCATAGTCGGGGATGCCTGTTACAAAAATAATGGCACTGTCGGCACCGCGTCCACGCAGCTTTTTAGCAAGCTCCATGCCGTTCATGCCCTTCATCTGAATATCAAAAATTAAAACATCATATGGGGATTTATCTTCACTCTCGAAAAGAAACTGCTCGGCAGAAATATAAGTATCAAGCTCCGCCTCAAAGCCCCGCGCTTGTGCCCACTCCTTCACCAGCGAACTTTCATATTCGAGTACAACCATCTCATCTTCACAAATCGCAATTCTAAACATTTTTATTTTATATTAAGAGTTTAATAGTTATTTAATTGTTTTTCTATAGTAAATATAAGAATCAATACTCGAGTGGGACGCAGGAAAAAGAAAGTAAGGGGGGACCGGCAGTGGGTCAGCCGCGTTTACGTCGGCTGGCGCACGGATGCCGGGGGATACCTTGCTTTTTTTTCCGTCGCTGGGGCCCACCGCGATGTAGTCATTCTCATTTTAATTGATTAGTTCTCATTGATAAAACAACTTTTTTACAGTATTTTATATATAAACAAGTAAATAAACATTGGAGGCATATATGGCATTCGTAGATGAATTATTGAATAAGGCAAAGGCTGCCGGAAAAACAATCGTACTTTGCGAAGGTGAAGACAAACGTGTTGTTGAAGCAGCTTCTAAAATCACAAAGGAAGGAATCGCAAAAATCATTTTGATTGGTAGCGACGAAGACATTAAAGCTAGCGGAAGCGACGCAGACTTGAGCGGAGTTACAATCGTTGATCCTGCAAAGGACGCAAACGCAGACAAATACGCAGAGCTTCTTTTCAAAGCCCGCGAAGGAAAAATCAACAAGAAAACTGGCGCACCTGAATATGCAGACGTTGCAGCAGCTAAAGCCGCAATCCTTAAGGATCACACAATGTACGGCGCACTCATTTTGAAAGCTGGCGACGCAGACGGATTTGTAAGCGGCGCATGCCACTCTACAGCAAACACATTGCGCCCAGGACTTCAGGTTATCAAAACCGCTCCTGGATTCAAGACAGTTTCAAGCTGCTTTATCATGGTTGCCCCGGAAGGCGGAAACAAGTACGTTCCAGAGGGAGTTGCAGTATTTGGTGACTGCGCTATCAATATTGAACCAAGTGCAGAAGAGCTTTGCGACATCGCTCTTGCTTCTGCAGACACAGCAAAGAAAATTGCAGGAATTGAACCACGCGTAGCAATGCTTTCTTTCTCTACAAAGGGAAGCGGAAACGACGCCAAGTTCTACGATACAGTTACAAAGGTTCAGCAGGCTACAGAACTTGCAAAAGCCGCCGCTCCAGACCTGGCACTCGACGGAGAATTCCAGTTTGACGCCGCAGTTGCACCTGAAGTTGGAGAACTCAAAGCTCCAGGCAGCAAGGTAGCAGGCCACGCAAATACATTTATCTTCCCTAACATCAACGCCGGAAACATCGGTTACAAAATCTGCCAGCGCATGGGCGGTTGGATGGCCATTGGTCCTGTTTGCCAGGGCTTTGCAAAACCTCTCAACGACCTTAGCCGCGGATGTAATGTGGATGATATTGTTGCGACGGTAGCTGTTACTGCATTGCAGGCATAAAATCACGCGGTCCCTGAACTGGTCGAAGGGTATAAAAAAGCACGATGTTTTTTGCATCGTGCTTTTTTTTATTCTATCTGTACTTTATCATAAAATAAACCACATAAACCCAGCCAAAAAGCCCGTGGATTATTGCCCATCCTACAGATTTCCAGGTTACAAAGCTTATTACCATAGCAAGTGCGGATCCAAATGACACGCCTTTTTCTACCGAACGCTTTACGATTTTTTTAGAACCATCAGGTCTTACTTCTACTTCTTCAATGATATCGCTTCCCATATGTATACCTCTCTTTTTGTAAGTTATACTGTTATGATATCACATTTTCAAAGATATTGATAAAGAAAACACCAGATGCTAAAAATCGTGCACGAATTGTAGAATTTATTTTTTCAAAGCCTGCCATTCTTCGCGGGTTATCTGGCATGTAAACTCGCCGGAGGTTATTCCAGTTTTTGGATAAGTTCGTGTCCCCTTGTCGTCAATACATGTCATGCCAATTTTTTTCATAACACCAAAGGAGGCAGCATTTTTGCAGTCGCACTGCGCGAGGATGCGGTCGATTTTAAGATTGGTAAATGCAAAGTCTATAAGGACTGAGCCTGCCTGGGAGGCATAACCCTTGCCCCTGTAGTTTTTGTTGATTATCCAGCCAAGTGTTGCATATGAATGATCTTCGCTGTGGCTAAGGTCGCAGTCGCAGCCGCCAATGATTTTGCCGTCGAGAGTGATAACAAATTCAAAGTCCTCGATCTGGTCAAACGGTCGCTTCCATTCGTCATCATTGCGCCGCACAAAATCGCAGGTTTCTTCAAAGGTTTCATTAGGCAACCAGAACATCATTGTAATTGATTTGTCGCCGGCATATTCGTGAATCTGCACCTCGTCGCCCACGCGGATTGGACGAATGACAAGGTCTTTTGTTTTTAATTCCATAATAATTCATTATATAAAAAAAAGTCCCGCTACCACAAGAAGTGATAACGGGGGCGTTACGGGGGTGTCCCCCGTTAGAAAGGGTAGCGGAAAACCGCAGGTTTGGAGCGAGGGGAAGGCTTTCCCCTCCTCTCATAAATTCCTATTCAAAACGTTTATCTTCAATACGCTTTGTCTTCTTTTCGCTGCGAGGGAGCTCTCCAACACCAACAACCTTTACAATTGGAGTCATGTTGTACTTCTGCTTGAAGTTGTAGGTCATGGTGAGGGCTGCTTCGGTGCGGTCGGTGCCGCCTTCTACTTCCATCATGACTGTCATCTGGTCTTTGCCGTCTACGTGTTCGATGATTGCGCGGTATTCGCTTGATGCTCCTGGAACTGTGCGGATTACATCTTCGATTGTGCTTGGGAAGATGATGTTTCCCTTAACCTTTACCATGTCGTCGCTGCGTCCCATGATTGGTGTGATGCGTGGGAACTTGCAGCCGCACTTGCATTCACCAGGAACAAATGCTGCCAGGTCGTGTGTGCGGAAGCGGAACAATGGAGCGCCTTCTTTTACAAAGGTTGTGAGTGTTACTTCACCAAGAGTTCCTTCCGGTACCGGTTCGCCTGTTACAGGGTCAAGGATTTCTACATAAACGTAATCATCAAATACGTGGATGCCTTCTTCGCCAGGACAGTTAATACCAATTCCAGGACCATAACATTCTGTAAGTCCGTAAATGTCAAAAAGTTCAATTCCCAAAATATTCTTGATGCGGTTGCGCATTTTTTCGCCCCAGCGTTCAGAACCGATGATTCCTTTTTTGAGGCAGATTTTATCTTTGAGTCCGCGGCCTTCTACCTGTTCTGCAAGGAGGAGTGCATAAGAGGAAGTTGCACACAAAACTGTTGATTTAAGATCCTGCATCATCTGCAGCTGTTTTTCTGTATTACCAGGTCCCATTGGAATTGCCATTGCACCAAGGCGTTCACAGCCGGCCTGAAAGCCAATACCTGCAGTCCACAAGCCGTAGCCCGGTGTAATGTGGAGGCGGTCTTTATTTGTAATGCCTGCCATTTCGTAGCAGCGTGCAAACATAATTGCCCAGTCTTCTACGTCTTTTTTTGTATAAGGAATGATTACCGGTGAACCTGTAGTTCCGCTTGAAGAGTGGATGCGCACAATTTCTTCCTCTGGTACAGTTGCAAGACCAAGAGGATAAGCGTCGCGCAAGTCCTGCTTAGAGCAGAAAGGCACCAGCTTTTCAAAATCTTCCTGAGTTTTAATATCTTCCGGTTGTACGTTCTTAAAGCGCTCTGTATAAAAAGGGTTCCCGCAAGCCTTAACGCGGCGAATCTGAGCGCGGATCTGTTCGAGTTGAGTTTCTGTAAGTTTCATTTGAGTCTCCTTAAAGTGGTAGACCTAAAAAATGCAGTGCATTTTTCTTAACGGTCTGCTATAAAACACCGGCCGCCAGCGGCCTTACACATGTTTCTACTAATAGAAACAATATAACACGTAGATTTTTATTTGTCAACATGTTTCTACAAAAAGAAACAAAAAAAATAAGGAGGGGGCGGGGCAGATTGCAAAGTCAAGTGCAACAATAGACTTCAATCGGTGACTTCAACCCTAAACACTTTCTAGGACGGTTATTTAGGAGAGAAACAACACTTTCTAAATAGCCGTCATCCAATTTTCTAAAGTCCATGCCTCTCGGCAGAAAGAATCTCAAACAATCATTTATGTTTTCATTTGATCCACGCTGCCATGGACTGTGAAGATCTGCAAAATAAATTGAAGTCTGAAGATCTCTTTCCAGTTCCCTAAATTTTGCAAACTCAGAACCTTTATCAAAAACTATCGTTTTTGGATGAATTCCATTTTCATAAAATGCTTCTTTTATAGCATTACAAACTTTCCCAGAGGAAACATTATCAACACTTTTTGCCAGCAAGAACCGACTCTTTCTGTCCAGCAAAGTGACAATACAACCTTTGCCTGGTGTCGTTCTTATTGTATCTCCTTCCCAGTCATCAAACCGCTCACGATATTTTGCTTCTTCCGGTAAATCGTGAATTGTTTTATCAGGCTGTATGGTACAATACTGACTTCTATGACCGTATTTTTGCTTTCCCCGCCGTCTTAAATGTGATTGAACTGAGATTTTTTCAAAAACACCAGCTTTTATTGATGAATATATCGTATTAAATGAAATTGCATCATCTTTATGCTGTTCATTCCACTTAAGTGCTATTATTTCAGGACTCCAGTATTGATAAAGCTTTTCCTGAATGAACTCAAATAATTCTGTGTCCTTTTGAATTCGCTGTTTTCTTACGCTTCTTTTTCGGTTTTCCAGATAATTTCCATACGAAACTTCCGGATTAAATTCTCCTCCTGGGCATCTTTTGATAAGCCTGTTTACAGAAGACCTGTGCTTATTTAAAACTCGTGCTATCTGACTCTGGCTTTTTCCAAGCTGCAACAAAGAAAATAGACAACATATGTCCATTTGTGTAAAATGACTGTATGACTTCATAGTTTGTTTTTCCCTTTAATGTGGTAGTTTTTGGGTTAAAACATTCTATGAAGTTTTTTTATTTATTTTAAGTGTTGCACTTGCAATTACAATCTACCCGGCCCCCTGCGCTCCAAAGTCCTCGGGCACGCCCTCCGGTCTTTTCCGCTACCCCCAATGCGGGGGTTGCACCCCCACAACGCCCCCGCGACAACGCCTTTTTACAGTAAAATCGCCCAAAAAGCATAAATTCCTCCATATAATCACTCAAATTTATGCTTTTAACAACAGATCTCCATCGTTTTTCAGGGAAAACCTGTCTTTTATTGGAAAAAATCCACTTTTTTCGTCTATTCAAGAGGGAAAAACAGCCAAAAAAGGCCAAAACCTGGTGCAACTATGCCTTTTTGAACTCCAGAAGCATAAATTACATTCCAAAACACCCTGAATTTATGCTTTTTTGGCTTTTTTTTGCGAAAATTCACATTTTTTTTTGATGTTTCTATTGACAGAAACAAATAATCTATGTTACTATTCGCAGTAACAAGAGGTGATACTGTTAATAGTAACGCGCGACGAGAACAGATTGCATCTTGTTTTTAATATGGTAAAGCTAAAAAATGCTGCCGCATTTTTCTTAACGCTTTGCTATTAATCACCGGCCGCTAGCGGCCTTACTCAGGAGAAATCAAAATGGAAAAACGCGAATTAGCACAAACCGAAAAAAAAGGTATTAATCTTCAGGATCTGCTTCTTACAGCAGTTCTTTTGGCTGCTGGTGCAGTATTAAAGTTTTTTGTTGGAGCTTTCATCAACATTGCTGGTATGAAGCCTAACTTTGTAATTGCAATGTACTGTATGGCAATTGCACTTATCAGACCAAAGTTCTACTACAGTTTGATAATTGGTATTCTTGCTGGCGCAATCTGCCAGTTCTTCCCAGGTACACCATATTTGAACTTTGCTTCAGAAGCAGCCGGTGCCCTTGCAATGGGACTTCTTATTTACATCCCTGCAAAGTCAAAGGGATTGAAAGTTGTTTTGACAGCAGTAATTACATTCATCAGTACTGTAATTTCTGGTGGACTTTACACTGTACTTTTGTTCGTAGTTATCAACTCTGATAAATCAGCTCTTGTTGCTTATATTCCTATCGTTCTTGGAACTGCAACACTCAATGCAATCATCGTTGGTGCACTTTACGTACCACTTATGAAAGCTTTGAAAAAGCCAATCATTGAAGAAAAAGAAGAAAACGTCGCATAACAACAGGACTAGAAAAAATGATACAAATACAGGAACTGACTTTTAAGTATACAGGCAGTAAACATAACGCACTGGAAAATATCACACTCGAAATTGAAAAAGGCGGATTTGTGGGCATCATCGGGGAATCTGGAGCGGGAAAGACTACACTCTGCAACTGTATAAACGGGCTTATTCCACACCACTACACCGGCGATTTTTATGGCAGTGTAAAAGTAGATGGCGAAGACACCTTTGATGTTGATGCGGGAAAGCTTGCTCTTAAAGTTGGTTCTGTATTTCAGGATATTGAAAGTCAGCTCACAGGATATTTTGTAGAAGACGAAATCCTCTTTGGGTTGGAAAACTTTGGAATTCCTGCAGATCAGATTGAAAAAAGAATCACTTCTGCCCTGGAAACTCTTGACATAAGCGAGCTTCGTCACAGAGAAATTTCTACACTCAGTGGCGGACAAAAACAAAAGGTTGTATTCGCAGCAATCCTTGCATTAGAGCCACAGATCTTAGTTCTTGATGAACCAACAGGCGAACTTGATCCAGCCTCTTCTGTGCAGATTTTTGCGTTGCTCAAAAAACTCAATGAAGAAAAAGGAATTACAATTGTAATTGCCGAACAAAAAATCATGCTTCTTTGCGAGTTTGTAAAAAAACTCATTGTACTTGAAAAAGGAACATGCGTTCACTACGGTGAAATCCGCAGTACACTCACACATCAAAAAGAAATGGAAGAAGCCGGAATCAACTGTCCGCGTGTTCTTACACTCACCGGCAAAATGGAAAAAGAAAACCTTCTTCCAGCCGATTGCACCGGCGAAGGACGTATTTGTCTTAATGCAAATGAAGCGGCACAGATTGTGAAGAAGGCAATTGGGACAAAAGCCCTTCATACTGCGGTTGCTGAGCCTGTCGAAGCACAGGAATCTTCCGACACCGTCCTCTCCTTCCAGAACGTTAACTTCTCTTACAACGAAACTGCAAACGTTAAAAACTTAAACGTAAATATTCACAAAGGTGACTTTACTGCAATCATCGGATCTAACGGTGCGGGAAAATCAACCTTCTCAAAGCTTTGTAACGGACTATTAAAACCAAGCGCAGGCGATGTACTCGTGCTTGATAAAAATACAAAAAAAGAAAAAGTAAGCAACCTTGCAAAACACATCGGATTTTTGTTCCAGAATCCGGACCGCCAGATTTGCTGCGGAACTGTTCGCGAAGAAATAGCATTCAGTCTACGCAACAATAAAGTCCCGGAAGCCGAAATAAAAACCCGAGTAGAAAATACAATTAAGGAGTTTGGATTCAACCCAGACACAGAACCATTTAACATGAGCCGTGGACAGCGCCAGAGACTTTGTCTTGCATGTCTCATCGCTTTGAACCCGGAAATCTTAATTCTTGATGAACCAACAACAGGCCTTGATTACCGAGAGTGTATGGAAGTAATGGAAAAAATCCGACAGCTCAACGAAAACGGAACAACTGTAATTATGGTTTGCCACGATATGGAAGTTGTTCTTGACTTTGCAAAAAAGATTATTGTAATGAACCGCGGCGAGATTCTTGGCGAAGGTCCTGCCCGCTCAGTCCTTGCAGACGACACACTCTTAAATAAAGCGCGCCTTCTCCCACCACAGATTGCACAGGTTGCAAAACTGCTTGGTCCAGGCTTTGAAGGCATTTTCACAGACGACGAACTTATTGCACGTATTAAAGAAACAAAGGAGGCAAAATAATGAAAGGCTTTTTAGATTACTTACCAGGCAGCTCTGTTCTGCACAAAATGCATCCGCTTGTAAAAATCTTTGTTTCAATCTTAATTTGTGCAGCTTCCTTCTGTTCATCAAATTATTATTACCTTGCAGGAATCATCCTGTTTAATATTCTTATGGGCCTTGTTGGAAACGGAAAAGACCGCAACGGATTACTTGGCCGCACCTTTGGAATCCTCAAAGGCCTTATAAAAATGTCAATCTTCCTTTTTATACTTCAGCTGCTTGTAATAAGAAAAGGCGAACCAGTTTTCATGATCGGTTCTTTTGCCCTCACAGACATCGCTTTTCAAAAAGCAATCCTTCTTGTTCTGCGTCTTATGGGAGCAACCTTGCCTCTTTCAATTTTGATTTCTGTTACAAACCTAAACGATCTTTCAAATACTCTTGTAAAATATCTTCATATTCCATATAAATATGCATTTACTTTTACAAGCGCAATCCGCTTTATCCCTGTTTTTTCAACAGAAATGAGCGGCATCATAGAAAGCCAGAATGCACGCGGCGTAGACTTTGAAGTAAAAAATCCTTTCAAAAAGCTTGGAATGATTTTACCTCTTTGTTTTCCACTGCTCATTTCTTCTGTTCGAAAAATTGAATCTACTGCAACAGCCGCAGAACTCCGCGGATTTTATTTTAGAACACGAAAAAGCTGCAGCAAATCATATAAAATTCATTTCCGAGACATTGTTTTTGTAATCCTTGGAGCCGGAATCCTTGCCGCAGCCATTATTTTATAAAAATACAATGCAAATGAACTATTTAAAAAAATGAAGAAATGCAGTATAATTAAAGTTAATTTTTATGCAGCAGAATGATTTTGAACAGGTAGATCTCAGTACCTTTTTTGACGAACAGAGCCAGAGCCCTGAACGAAACGAAAAGGCCGAGATGCTGACTACAAAGCAAAAGCAACTCATTCAGGAAGTAATGCCTCTGATAAAACAGGTGGACCCCGAAAAGGCCGCAAGTTTTCAGGAGCGTCTTGATGCTTTAGAGTCACTTGCTCAATCTGTTGCAAAATTCCCGTCGCTGCTTGAACGCCACGAGCTTATTGGTGGGACCCGTACCCCTACTTCCTTAATAGATTCTCTCATAGATCACCAGGATGCGGGCGACTCAACACTTCAGCTTCCGTCAAAAGCAATGCTTGGAAAAGGCCTCCTTGTTGCAAAAATGCACACCTTCTCAAGCTTTGCAAAATATACACATCACATTCCGGAACTCAAATCTTATTCAAAAGCCTTTGATACAGAAACAGTAACTTCAATGTATTCCCTGCTTATTGAAGACGTATACTTAAATCTAATCCGCGATACATCACAACCAATGGACTACCGCCGCGAATGGGCCCTGTCTCTCCTGCTTCTTTGGGAGCACTGGAACGATCAGGGAAGTGCCCAGGTAGCACCCGTATTGGAATCTGTATGGATGGCACGCCGACGCCTTGCTCCAGCCTTTGGAACAATGATGGGAACAAGCGAACTTCTGCTCATTTCTATGCAGATGGACGACCAGTGGATTGCATTCATCAAACAAAAGATGGGCGACCAGGGAGTTTCGCAGGCCATGGAGGAATTCCTTTTTGGCATTTCCTACGAACAGATTAATACACTTCGAACAATCCTTAAAGAAAAAGGCATCCCCGCAATTGGCCGTGATGAAGTTTCAAAGTTCCTTGGCGAACACGTAAAATCGGATGCCGGACTTGATTACCGCGACTTCTACGCAAAATATACAGTCAGACGAGATAACGCCCGTTCCCGTACAAGACTCAAATTAAACGGGCCTCACAAAACTCTGGAAGATTACTTCATTCAATTTGTAACAGAGCAGAACAAGGAGAAACAAAAAAATGACACCTTCGCAAAATCAAAATAGTCAGGAAAAAAACGATCAGCAGAATAAAAAAATTCCATATCATTTTGGTGAAAAACTCCGCAGCGTACGCGAACACAAAGGCTATACATTAAAAGTAGTTGCACAAAAAGCCGGAGTAAGCGAAAGTCTTGTTTCTCAAATTGAACGAAATCACGTTTCTCCCGCAATTGATACTTTGCTCGCCCTTGCAGATGTTCTTGATATCAACCTTGAATTTCTTTTTGAAGAATACAGAAAGGAACGCCCTGTAACAGTTATCCGTTCAGATGAACGACCTTCTATGTTTGAAGACGACATTATTTACGAAGAGCTCGCCCGCCCCGCAGATTCTGCAAAGGAAAGCTCTTTTGAATCATACATGCTCAAAATTCCAGCAGGCTCACATACACACCGTGGTTCTTACGGACACATTGGCCGCGAGTTTGGAATTATCGTAAAAGGCAAGGCACGCCTGACATACGGAACACGCGAATACATCCTTGAAGAAGGCGACAGCGTTTCATATTCTTCTGCAGCTCCTCACCTTGTAGAAAATGTAGGCGATACAGAGCTCACCGCTATCTGGGTAGTGTCACCAGCCCAGCGATTTATTGAAAAATAAATATTGCATATTTATGCATTTTGGTGTATAAATATGCAACGAATCATTGCAAAAGCAAATATTTACCAATGGGGGTAAAATCACATGACTTCAAAAAATTCAGATGCAGCTCTTTTAAAGAGACTCGAAAAACTTGCCGTTCACAATGATCCGATCAATCCAGAATTATACAAAACTTATGACGTAAAACGCGGATTAAGAAATGCTAACGGCACTGGTGTTCTTGTTGGACTCACCCGTATAGGTGATGTTGTTGGTTACGAAATGAAAGATGGTCAGAAAATTGCCATCCCAGGACGCCTTGTTTACCGCGGATACAATGTAGAAGATTTAATTCACGACGCAGAAAAAAATAAACAGTTTGGATATGAACAGTGTGCATACCTTCTTTTGTTCGGAGAACTCCCTACACAGGAAAAACTCGACACTTTCAAACAGTATCTTGGTGAATGCCGCTCTCTCCCGGAACACTTTACAGAAGATATGATTATGAAGGCTCCTTCGAGCGATATTATGAATAAGATTGCCCGTGGAGTTTTAGCAAGCTACTCTTATGATGATGATCCGGAAGATCGCAGTGTTGGAAATGTTGTAAAACAGTGTATCCAGCTCATTGCACGCTTCTCTACTCTTGCAGCATACGGATATCAGGCAAAGCGCCGCTATTATGATAACAAGAGTATGTTCATTCATAATCCAAAGGCAGAGCTTTCTACAGCAGAAAATTTCCTCCGCCTTATCCGTTCAGACAAAACATATTCTCGTCTTGAAGCAGAAACTCTTGACCTTGCACTTATCCTTCACGCAGAGCATGGTGGTGGTAACAACTCTTCTCTTACAGTTCACGTTGTTTCTTCTGCCGACACAGATACATATTCTGCAATGGCTGCTGCTGTTGGTTCTCTTAAAGGACGCCGCCATGGTGGTGCAAACATCAAGGTTATGGAAATGATGGATGACATCAAGGCAAACGTAAAAGACTGGACAAGCGAAAAAGAAGTTGGCAACTACCTCATGAAGATTGCACGCAAAGAAGCAGGCGACCGTTCAGGCCTTATCTACGGAATGGGTCACGCAATTTATACAATCAATGACCCTCGTGAAGTTCTGCTCAAAGCAAAAGCAAAGAAGCTTGCAAAAGAAAAAGGCGAAGAGTTCCAAAAGGAGCTTGCCCTTTACGATCTCATCGAAAAGCTTTCACCTGCAATCATTCAGGAAGTTCACAACTCAGACAAAAAAATCTGTGCCAACGTCGATATGTATTCGGGCCTTGTTTACAGCATGCTCAACATTCCTCGCGAATTGTTCACACCAATTTTTGCAATCTCTCGTATTGCCGGTTGGTCTGCACACCGCATTGAGGAAATTGTTAGTGGTGGTCGTATTTATCGTCCTGCATACAAGAACGTTTCTACTGAGCGTCCTTACGTGCCTATTCAGGAAAGAAAGAAGTAGATTACAAGAGGGGAAAGCCTTCCCCTCGTCCGCACTTCGTTGCGTCCTACCCCTTCTCCTAGGGGCAACGCAGCAAGCTGCTAAAGCCCCTAAAACCCCTATCTCCTATTTCTTCTACTATTAGCTATTAACAAAAGACGAAGGAACGATCCGATCGCCGTAAGTGCAGAAGCAACGTAAGTAAGTGCCGCAGCAGATAAAACCTTACGTGCCCCGCGAATTTCTTCTTTAGAAACAAGAGTATTTGTTTCTTTAAGAATCTTTAGTGCGCGGCGAGAAGCGTTGAATTCTACAGGAAGTGTAATAATATAAAAAAGCATAGAAGCACCAAAAAGCAAAAGACCAATATCTGTAATAAGCTGGAAAATCGGGATGTACTGTTCAAGGCTTGCAACAGCACCAAGGATAATACCAAGAATTGCAAGAGTTGGCCCAAAGCGAGAACCAAAGTTTGCAACAGGAACAAGCATACGTCGGAACACAAGCGGACCATAGCCTACATTATGCTGAATGGCGTGACCAGTCTCATGTGCCGCAACTCCAACAGCCGCAATAGAACGACTTGCAAAGGTTGAATCACTCAAACTCAACACCTTAGTTTTTGGATTATAATTATCAGTAAGCTTTCCACCAATATGAGCAATTCGAACATCTGTAATGCCGTTTGCCTTAAGAAGGATTTGTGCAGCCTGGGCGCCAGAAACACCGCGCGAAGCCATTACCTTGTCAAATTTTGCATAACGAGATTTTACCAAAGCCGACGCGAGCAAGCTCAAGAGCGCTGCAGGTAAAACTAAAAGAACATAATAAACATCTATTCCACCAAGGTACATAAAAACCTCCAAGTTTGTGTTCTTCTCATTCTACCACAAAACCCCGAATAAAGGTATAATAAAATTATGGAACGAATAGACAAACTTTTGGCACATGAAGGATACGGGTCTCGCAAAGAAATCAGAAAAATTCTGCACAAGTGCGAAGTGCTTATAAATGGCACGCGCGTTACAGACCCCGGGACTCAGTTTGATGTAGATAAAGACACTCTCACCATTGACGGCGAACAGATAGATTTTCACAAACATATTTATCTTATGATGAATAAACCTCAGGATGCCGTTTGTTCTACAAAAGAAGGCGAAAAGCAGACAGTATTTGATCTTTTAGATGACAGCTTACGTACACCATATTTCCTAGACAAGCTTCATATAATCGGCCGCCTGGATATAGATACAGAAGGCCTCCTGCTGTTCACAACAGATGGCGAACTTACGCACAGGCTCATCTCACCAAAAACACATGTAAGTAAAACATATTACTGCGAGCTTGAACACGAAGAATCAGAAGAACATCAGGCCCAGATTACACAACAATTCAAAGACGGCATAGAAATTGAACCCGAACACAATGAAGCAGGCTTTACCGCCCAACCCGCCTTTATCAAATGGCAGGCCGCAGACAAAGCCCTGCTCACAATTTACGAAGGCAAATATCACCAGGTAAAAAGAATGTTCGCGGCTGTGGGGAATAAAATCACATTTCTTAAAAGAACCAGTATCGGGCAATTAGCCCTGGATAATGATCTTGATTTGGGAGAATATCGCGAACTTTCCAAAGAAGAATTAAACTATTTAAAATAAATTAACGCCTGTGCGCGTAGCGGAAAATGGCGGACGACAACTTTCTTCGTTGGCGGTCGACATTTTCCGCGGGAGCACACAGGCGTTCTTTAGATTGCCTTATTCTTCTTTAGAACAATCCGCTTATAACCCCGTTGTCATCAACATCAATATCCAGTGCGGCAGGGGCTTTTGGAAGTCCCGGCATTGTCATAATATCACCCGCAAGGGCTACAACAAAGCCTGCACCAGCATACAACTGAACATCGCGAACAGGGAATGTAAATCCGCGTGGAGCACCAATTAATTTTGGATCATGCGAAATTGAGTTCTGTGTCTTTGCAATACAAACAGGAAGCTTTCCGTAGCCTTTAGCCTCAAAATCACGGAGCTTTTTAAGGGCAGAGCCTTCAAATTCAACACCATCAGCACGGTAGATTTCTGTTGCAATCTTTTTGATTTTTTCTTCAAGCGAAAGATCAAGTTCATACAAAGGATGATAATTTGCCTTACCACTGTCTGCAATTTCGCTAACAGCACGAGCCAATTCTTCTGCACCTTCTCCACCTTTACCCCAGCCTTCGCTAAGAACTGCTGTAGAGCCAACGCCCTTGCAAAGCTTCTGAAGCAATGCGATTTCTTCATCTGTATCTGTAATGAACTTGTTTACTGCAACAACAGCAGGAAGTCCAAACTTAGCAATATTTTCAATATGAGTCTTAAGGTTTTCAAAGCCTTTTTCAAGTGCAGCGCAGTCTGGCTTAGACAAATCAGCCTTGGCAACTCCGCCATGCATCTTGAGCGCACGGATTGTAGCAACAATAACAACAGCCGACGGCTTCAACCCAGCCGCGCGACATTTAATATCAAGGAACTTTTCTGCACCAAGGTCAGCCGCAAAACCAGCTTCTGTTACAACATAGTCACCAGTTGCAAGAGCACACAAGGTTGCGTTCACACTGTTACATCCATGAGCAATATTTGCAAAAGGTCCGCCGTGAACAAATGCAGGATTCTTTTCCAAAGTCTGAACAAGGTTTGGCTTAATAACATCCTTAAGCAAAGCGGCAACTGCACCAGTACACTTGAGCTGTCCAAAAGTCACATTTTCCTTTGCATAATTCTGTCCAATTACAATGCGGTCAATTCGTTCTTTAAGCTCGCTGATTGTGCGGGAAAGACAAACAATTGCCATAATTTCAGAAGCAACTGCAATAGTAAAATGATCTTCGCGAGGCACACCCTGAAGACGGCCACCAAGACCAATTGTAATATTGCGGAGCGCACGGTCATTCAAATCAACACAGCGCTTCCAGCTAATTGTACGTGGATCAATATTAAGTTCATTTCCCTGCTGCAAGTGGTTATCAATAAGGGCAGCAATCAGGTTATTTGCAATGCTGATAGCGTGAATATCGCCAGTAAAATGAAGGTTGATATCTTCCATTGGAACAATCTGAGCATAACCGCCGCCACAGGCACCGCCCTTTACACCAAAGCAAGGTCCAAGGCTAGGCTCGCGCAAAGCAACAACAGTCTTTTTTCCAATGCGGTTCAAACCATCGGCAAGACCAATAGAAACAGTAGACTTTCCTTCTCCCGCAGGAGTTGGAGTAACAGCAGTAACAAGAATGAGCTTTCCAGGTTTGCTTGCTGCCTTTTCCTGGAGCGCACGAAGTTCATCAAAAGTAAGCTTTGCCTTATAAGGTCCGTAAAGCTCAAGCTTATCTGCACCAATGCCAATTTTAGCGGCAACATCAGTTACCGGCACCATCACGTTTTTCTGGGCAATTTCAATATCTGTCATACTCTACCCTCCAGTCTATTTTTCAAATCTTTAATTTCTTCAGACAATTCTACAGTGCGGTTATTCTGTCTAACTACACGCTGGGCAAGCAGCTTTGACAAGAATATACCATAGTGTGGATTTTTACGAATCAGGTTCAGGAATGAAACCTTAGGAATGCGGATAAGTTTTCCATCACCCGCAGACATAATTGTTGCAGAACGACGGTCATTCAAAAGGAATGCCATCTCGCCAATAAACATATCATCAGGAGTCAAAACAGAAACAAGCTTACCGTCTGCATAAACACCGTAGCGACCACTTACAATAAAGAATAAGTCGTTACTAGGCTCATCCTGCTTAAATACAATTTCGTGTCTCTTGTACTGAACAGTTGCAAAAGGAACCATAATACCAGGAACGCTGTTTGCCATATCGCGAACATTATTAATTTCAAAAGAAACTGCATTACCCTTTTCGTTGTAGTGCAAAGCAGTAACAAGTCCGCGCGAAAGGCTGATTCCACGACCATGCTCAAGTTCAAAATCAGGAACATCACCAGAAACCATGCGGCTCTTCCAGTCAAAGCCAGGACCTTCATCTTCAATAGCAAAATGAGATTTATCTTTTCCAATGAAATATGAAATAGTAATTTTCTTGTCGCGGTTCTCCGGCAGATTACGTTTTTTCTCAATCAACTCAAGCATGCTTCCGCCGGTTTTAAGGAAATCAGTTTTTTCTTCCCAAGAAATATTACAGTTACCATGTTCAAGCGCATTAGTCAAAAGCTCCATCAAAGCAGTCTGCAAAGCGTAGCGGCCTTCATCATCAATGCGGTTAGAACAGTAAAGATAATTTACAAGGAAGCTTGTATAAAGACGAATATCAAGAGGATCGTTGTCGCAGATAAAGCTACCCTTTTCCTGACCTCCCATTCTATCCTGAATACCACGGTTAAAAAGGAACTGCTGATTACTCTGCAAAATACGAAGCAATCGTTCAAAGTTTTCTTTAAAAGTATAAAGCGTAAGAACAATAAGAATGTTAGGATCCTTTTTGTCTTCAATTTCCTGCATCATAGCAGGATTAGGAACAACAGCAATAATACCACCATTATGAAGCCAAGGGTCCGCATGAATAGCCGCAAGAATACGATTTGCATCCATATCCTTTGACGTATAATCAAGAACTTTAATTTCAGGAAGTTCATAATCAATAAGGCTCAAAGCCTCATCAGTGTCGGGACAAAAAATAGCATCAAAGTTTTCAGAATATTTGTCTGTTGCATTTTGAACAGTAGAAGCAACCTCTTTGTTAGTCGAAGCTACCAGAATTTTTTTCATACGATTTTCCTCTACGTATTATTTTTTTTATGATTCCGATGCGACTCGAACGCACTACCTGTTGCTTAGGAGGCAACCGCTCTATCCAGATGAGCTACGGAACCAGATAAATATAAAATGATTTTAGTTCCGATTTATTTAGCACCTGTACCAAACACCAGGCCTTGCAAATTTCCTAAAACCATCATCTTCAGGATTAATTGTTTCTGCCTTTCCGTTGTAATGACAAAGATAAGTCATTGCCCTGATATTGTCTGGCAGAGATTTTAGCTGCGCATAAGAAGCATGAACGCCTTCGCTGAAGCCCGAAATATCACAATCATGAAAGATAACCCTAACAGGATATTTTCCAATTAAATATTCCAGCTGTTCGCGATTAAATTGTGTATCACAAGGATAAAGAACTTTATCATCAATCAAAACGCCATAGGAAATCTGGAAGTCACCCGTAGCCTGACAGGTAACATGGTTAGTCCTGAATAACTTTAGGTTTATACTTCCAACATTTGTTTCAAAAATCTCAAAAGGCTCCGACTGCAAAAGCTCCGGTTTAATCTGATTAAAATAGTCATCAATAAAAAGAGGGCCTTCTTCATTTACCTTGAGGCCACCCTTAAGCGATTCGTTCCACAGGAGTTCTTTAAATTCGTCAGTAATAACAAGATTAGCCTTCTGCTTTTTAACATAGCGGTCAACAAGGGCAAGCTCTTCTACCCCGCCAATGTGGTCTGCATGAGGATGAGTCAAAAGAATGTTATCGATTTTTGAAAGTTCAAGCCCGTATTTAGTTTCAAGCGCATAAGGACACAAAGTTCCGCAGTCGATAAGCAGATGATCCTCTCCTTTTACGACCAGAACATTTGTCTGAAAATATCTTTTAGAAAAAGCGCTGCCAGTTCCTACAAAAAAAACCGAAAGTCTGCCACTGTTTCTTAATTCCAAAACAGAATTATCATTCGAGCTCATTTTCTCTATTATATCATATTTTTTAGAATGTGTCAGTAAATAATTTAAGATGAAAAAATCTCAGTTTTTTAATTTTTTTGAGCAAATTTTTGTAAGAAGTCCATTTTTTTTGACATATATATAGTGTGGAAATTTAATTTTCATTTTTAAAATTTTTATTAAACTTTGAGCTCCAGATGAGCGCAAAGTGGGAGCCATTATGGAAAAAAATACTTACAAATTAAAACCGGTAGATGAGCTTACATTCACTGATGATGGTATGTTTCAATCTGTTTTACATGAAGCAGATATCTGTGCAGAACTTGTTGAACGACTGTTGCATGTAGAAGTAGAACATGTTGAATATCCTGAAATTGAGAAACAGATTGCACCTTATTACACAACAAAAGGTATTCGTCTTGATGTTTACTTAAAGGATCAGAACAAAATAATAGATATAGAAATGCAAACATATCCCCAAAGCTCAATTGGCAAACGGACTCGTTATTACCAAAGTATGATAGACATTGATGCCTTGATAAAAGGAGAACCTTACCCTCAATTGAAAGAAAGTTATATTCTCTTCATATGTAAGACAGATCCTTTTTTCGATTATGATTTTGAACCTTATGGATTACCATGTTATACATTCAGAAATATTTGTAAAGAAAATAACGATGTAGATTTAGGTGACAATTCCGTCAAAGTGATTTATAATTCAAGTGCATATAAAAAAGAAAAGGATATCCGTATCCGAGATTTCCTTTACTTTATAAATACTAATGATCCGGGCAAAGATGAATTTTCTAATCGTCTTTTGGAAACTGTAAACAAGATTAAAGAGAATGAAAAATTCAGGAGTTATTACACTGCTATGAATTTACATGATTGGGATATAACACAATTAGCAAAAAAGGATGGCGCAAAGGAAGCAACAGAAGAAAATGCACGTAATCTTTTCAAAAATGGTGTTTCAAAAGAAATAATCGCAAAATCTCTTAACTTATCATTAGAAAAACTTGAAGAAATTTTAAGAGAAGCATCATAAATTAGAATAATTCTTTTATTCCATACACCTCTTCTACACCATTTACAAGAATTCCGCCCATGCCCATTTGTAGAGGTAAGGCTATGTCCATGTCGTAGCGGTCGCCTATGGCTATGCATTGGCTTGCAGGAGTCTGAGTGAGTTCGCAGGCTTTTTCAAAGGGTTCCAGGGCAGGCTTGGATTTTAAGCAGGTATCCAGGCCTACAATTTCCGGGAAAAATTCCGAAATGCCTATGGCATCTAAAGTTTTGCGGGCGGTAAAAACGGGGTTGTTTGTTACACAGATAAGATTGAAGGATTTCTGGAGCTGACGTAAGGTTTGGATGAGTTTTTCGTCGCGGGTCAGAAAGTCGGCGGGCTCCATTAAGGTTTTGCGCCATTCTACGCTCTGGGCAATAGGAATGCCAAAAGCAAGCAGGGTGTTTCCAAGGCTGATTTTTTTTCCCTGGTTTTCGGCGGCATATTTTTTGCGGTAGTCGGCAACCATGCGGCGGGCTTCGTCTGCACTAATTCCTCTGTCGCGGGCAAACTGGCGCACCTGGCAGTCTACCTGTTCAAAAGCGTAGGCAGCATTGGTATACAGGGTTGAGTCTATATCAAAAATGAGAGTTTTAGGATTGGCTGGAAGATTATAGGATTTCACGCCATGCAACCTTTGCATCGCCTTCGAGTTCTGCATCAACACAGGAACCCACTACAAGCTCAAGTCCAAGTGTGGCAAGGGCGGCGCGTTTCTTTTCAAAATATGCTTTGTCTTTTGCCTGACCACCAGTTGTTGTAATTACATTTGGAAAGGCAATGTCGTTTTGTGCAGCAAGATTTTTGAGCAGGCCAATGGCATCTGTTACCTTCTGCAAACGAACCTCTTCCGGCAGGCTCGCACTATCAGGAATCAAAACAGAAATATTCCAAAGTCCGGCTTTTACACCAGGAAGCGTTCTTACACCTTCAGCGCGAATTTCTTTATCTACGCACATGTTAATGCCTTCGGAACTTCCGGCGCGGTCGCAAATGCGTCCAACTTCTGTTGTGTCTGTTCCAATCAGAGCTGCAATAAAATCAGGGCCAACACCAATAACAGGAACGGCAGGCAAACCCAAGAGTTCCTGCGCATTGTCCAGAAGAGTTCCGCAGTTGTGCCCCAGTTCAACAAAGGCAGGCATCTTTCCGGTCATAATTCCAAAGCCTTCCAAAACCTGGGCATTCCAGTAAGCAGTCTCGTAGCGGGGTTCCGGCAAAATTGTTACAGCATTACCTGTAAGCTGCCATATTAAATATTCAGGTCCCGAAAAAAGATGAGACGTTGATTCATATTCATCGCCAATTAAATCGCGGAATAAAAGGATGCGTGGTAAAAAAATTGAATGAGCAAACTCGTGAGCTTCGTCTGGAGAAGTTTCATCAATATTAAGACGTGCTGCAGGATATTCGCTCCAGCGCAAGGTAAGACCTGATTCGCTTACCAAAGTCGGTCCGTTTCCACTGATTGCAATTGCGGCAAGGGGTCCCTGAGCTTGTCGAAGGGACCCGTCAGCAGGCACGAGTTTATCTACTGCAGCCTTGAGCGCCCAAATCCATCCTTCGGCAACAAAGCGATTTTCAGGAGCGGAATACGGCACGGTGCAAATAGAAGCAACCGTACCGTCCCGGTCAATCAACGCAGCCTTGAGCGAAGTGCTTCCTACATCAACAGCAAGAACACAGTCAGACATATTATTCTTGAGCCTTGTCGGCAGCAGCGTTTTCTGGTTTGTCGGCATTATCAGCCTTGTCATCCTTTGAGGCTTCGGCTTTATCATCTTGTGCTGCAATAGAAGGAGCTGTCTGCTTAACAACCTTTTCAATAATTGAGCGGTTATCAAGAAGTTCAGCAAGCGACTGATTATAGTGAATACGAGTAATTACGTTTGCAAAAAGTCCGCTTACATCGGTGCTGATGTACCATTCGCGATTAAGAAGATCTTCGTGGTAAACAGCGTTAGTACCAATAATGCGGTAGAACAATCCCTGCTCGTAAGCTTCATCAAAATCCTTTATAGCATTACCAGTAAAGAATGGAAGCGAAATAGCACAGATTACTTTTGTAGCGCCCTGCTCTTTAAGGAACTGCATGGCTTTGAGTAAAGTACCACCAGTACCAAGCATATCATCAGCAAGGAAGGCAACCTTACCCTTAACATCACCAAGAAGCTTAACAGCCTTGATGTTTGTAGAGTGAGCATCCTGAGTTACAATAGAGTAATCGCGCTCTTTGTAAATCAAAGCAAGTGGAAGTTTAAGACCAGATGCATAGAACTTGTTTCGGTCAATGGCACCGGTATCAGGAGCAACAACAACCAGGTCTTCTGTTTTGCCTGTAAGATCAACAATCTTACTAAGCTCGCGGATAACCTGATAGCTGGCATGTAAGTTATCAAGATTAAGGCGTGAGAATGCATTAGGAATCTCGCGCGAGTGAATATCAAGTGTAATAATTCTTGAAACACCCTGCATTTCGTAAATGTGACCAAGGAGACTTGCAGTCAAACCTTCGCGGCCCTTACGTTTATGCTGGCGTGCATAAGGATAAGCTGGAACAACAAGAGTAATTTTTCCAGCACCAGCCATGCGCACTGCATCAATAGTAACAAGCAGAGACATAACGTGGTCGTTTACAGTCATCCGGATTTTGTTGGCTCCACCGTTAAGACTAAGCACTTCATGGTTTTCAACATCCTGGAAAATAAAAACGTCTTTTCCGCGGACAGTATCCAAAAGCTCAGTTTTAACTTCACCATTGGCAAAATACGAGAATCGTGTGTTTACTTTGAAAACAGGCGGTCTGTATTTGTTAGTAGCACCTCTTATACAAAGATCGCTTGTCTGCAAATCATTCTGCAGATTAATTCTCTGTATAAGCTCTTCTTTAGTCAGCTCATAACGCTTTGACACAACATCGTTCTTCAATGTAAAACGATGCTTGTACATATGCTTAAGGTGCGTTATGACTTCATCGGCGAAAGCTTCGCCACCAGGACAGGCAACAATCGCAAGACTTGTTGGCTCGGTATAAGGCATAATAGACCTCTTATATAGTGTAGTTTATACGAGTAATATACTATATTTAGTGTATTTTGGGAATAGCGGAGATATTTAAAAATCCAGTAAAACAAGCCCGCGCCCAAAGAAATTTTTCAAGGCTGGGAGCAAAGAGGTATCCTGTTCAAGTTTTTTCAGCGCAGCGGCGCGGGCGGCTTCTGTTGCTTCCGGTGCAAGACCCTGCAGAAGGCCCTGTTCTATTTGTTTGAAAGTGGTGGCAGCGGCGGTCTGTTCTTCCATTAAATAAATCCAGCGATATTCCTTACCCGCGCGAACAGGGGTGCCGCCAAGCCAATACAGGCCGGACACTTTTTCCGGGGTCAGAGACTGCGCGCGTTCACTGTTTTGTTTTTCATATTTCTGAATCTGGCGGTCTACAAAGTCGCGTGGGATTGTTGGAGAAGGAAGGGCAAAATCAAACCATCTGGTAACTTTCTTTTCCAGTGCCTGTCCGTGCATCCAGGCATCTAGAGCTGCTTCCAGAGGGCGCCCAAACTTTTCATAGGCCCCCTCCCCCTTAAAATGAAGATTATTATTTGCAAACAACTTTCCTTTTTGTGCGCCGCCCTTTGCTTCTATCGGCTGCAAATCCGGTTGCCTGCCCTCTTTCCATTCTGTGTAAACTGTGGAATTTCTTGTAAGGACAAACTTGTGCCAGAAGGAGCTGTCGAGCAAGCCTGCTTCAAAAAACTGACGCAAGGTTTCCATGGAATCTATGATTGTTTGAGGAGTGTCGTACCAAAAGCCGTAAATCATGTAGGCGTGAATAAGGATGCCGGCCTCCTTAAAAGCTGCGCACGCATTTATAATTGAAGAAATGTCTGTTCCCTTGTTGATGTATTTGAGGCCGGAGCCTGTTGCAACTTCTATTCCTGCAGAAACTCCGCCAAGTCCGCAGTAGCTTAAAAAGGCTGCAAAATCTTTTGTAAAGGCTTTTTCAAAACGAATGTTGCCCCAAAAATAAAGGGGATTTCCTGCACGCGCATTTTGGAGCGCAAACTTTTTGAGAGCAGCGGGAGGCATAGCTTCATCTACAAAATGAACTCCCCAGATATTTTTTTCACGCGCAGTTTTTAAAAGTCCGTCGTACAGCGCTTCTGTGTTTACAGGTTTGTAGCCGCAGACATAATCCAGGTTTGTATCGCAGAAGGCACAACGATGCCAGTAGCAGCCGTGAGCAAGGTATGCCTTTATCCAGGCCCCGTCTGTCCAAAGCCTATGCATACTGTTGGCGTCGTCGCATACACGAAGGTAGCGGGTAAAATCTATGTCTGTGTAATCGGGGATGATTTTTGGAGTAACCGTGGCTTCAAATTCTTCGAGTTCGTCTGAGGTCCAGAGAGGGTCGAGGATTTTTGGAGCGGCGCCCTGCTTTAAGAAGAGACGCATTTTAAAGAGAGATCCCGACAATGACAAGGAATTTGATGTTCCTAGTTTAATTAATTCATGATACGACCCATAACCTCTGTCATACGAAATTGCATCTATATATTTACCAAGAGCCGGCTCACGGGCATCACGCAGTTCAGTATTTACAAAGCCACCGCCAATACAGATAAAAACCTTGTCGCCATATTTTTGTTTGAGAAAACGTGCAGTATACAAAGCGGGAATAAACGTGCCTGCGAATGGGATGGAAATGCAGATGAGAGAGATTGTCGGGTCAAGCCCGACAATGACAGGATGGGTCTCCAGCACAGGCTTATAAAAATGTTCCAGCACAGGAGAATCAAGTTCTTTTTCAAGTTCACTAAAACTGCGCTCATCAACCGTAAGATGTTCAGCATAACGAATCAAAGAAAAATTAGGATCAAAGGCTGCGGTAATATAATCAGCTAAATCGGCAAGGGCGTAGGAACATAAAAAGCGCACATCGTCTACGGAAGGCTCCCGACCAGAATCAACAATCCCCGCCAGAAAATCCTCCATCCGCTGACCTCTTGGCGCAAACGGAGAATACAAAAACTGATGTTCTTTTTCGCGCGCGCCACCACCACTTAAAACAGCAGTAATAAAATCAATCCATTCAATCCAGTTTGATTTTGTTGCAATGTAGCGGCGAAGATTAAAGGCAGTGTTATCGTCTCCATCTTTTTCGGCACGGTCAGCAAGCTCAAGTGCACGAGCCCCTGAAATTTCAAAAAGCCGTTTCAATCCCTTGCGACAAAAAATCTGGTAAAAAAGTTCAATGCTTAAATCTGCCCATACAGCATCCAAACCTTCGCTCTTAAAAAAGGAAGTTAGGTATGCACCAGACGGATAAGGAGCATTCAACTGCACCAGCGGTGGAATTATGGTAACGGCCTTCATGCTAAAAAGTATAACACATTCTTAGCCTAGGCAAAAGTCTTTGCAACTTCCTTGAGCAATTCAATAATTTCAAGCTTTTGTGGACAGTGTCCCTGACAGTTTCCGCAGCCAATACAGCCCGCAGGATCTCCGCTTTCTTTTACAGCATTGTTATAGTGCCACTTGTAAGGGCCAACTCCGTAACGCTTGCTTTCGTTGTAAATCTCAAAGAAACGCGGAATATTAATATTCATAGGGCAGCCGCCATTAGTCTCGTCAACACAGTAGCGGCAGGCAGTACAAGGAATTGCAATTGTAGATTTAATAAGGTCGGTGGCCTGCTGCACGCACTTCTGCTCTTCTTCGTTGAGCGGAACAAAATCCTTCATATAAGACATGTTATCCTGCAGCTGCTCCATATTGCTCATACCGCTAAGAACAACAAGGATATTGTCCATGCTTGCACAGTAACGCATAGCCCAGCTTGCAGCACTTGCATTTGGATTGTAATCAGTAAAAATCTTTTTAGCGTCAGGCATAATATTTGCAAGACTTCCGCCCTTAATTGGTTCCATAATAGAAACAGGAATGCCGTAGCGCTTACAGATTTCATAACACTTACGGCTCTGAACGTTATCGCTTTCCCAGTCAATATAATTTATCTGAAGCTGAACAAGTTCAACCTCCGGGTGCTTAGAAAGCATCATTTCAAGAGCATCTGCATCATCGTGGAAAGAAAATCCCGGATGCAAAATCTTTCCCTGCTTCTTCATTTCCTGCATCCATTCAAAAGCACCAAGCTTTTCGGCAGTAGCAAAAACATCACGGTTGAGGGCATGCAAAAAGTAATAGTCAAAATATTCAACACCGCATTTTTTAAGCTGTTCATCAAAAGTCTTCTGTAAGTCGGCAGGGTCTGTTTTACCCCAAAGAGGCATCTTAGTTGTTACCTGAAACTTCTCCCTTGGATAGCGCTTAGCAACAAGTTCTCCAAAAACGCGCTCCGAAAATCCACCATGATAAACCCAGGCAGTATCAAAATAAGAAAAACCTTGTGCCATGTAAGCGTCAATCATCTCGCGGGTCTTTTCCAGATCAATGTTTCCCCAAGTCTTGTCCTCTGTATAAGGAAGTCTCATCAAACCAAAACCAAGTTTTTTCATAATTTTTTCTCCTAAAAGCCCCACGTAATACAAGGCAAAAGCGTCACGTCATTGCTTCGCTTCGCTCGCAATGACGGATATTTTTATTATACTTTATAAATCCCCAATCACATAGTAAAAAAAGCGACTTAAATTGTAAAAAAAATCGTTTTTTGTGTTATAATTTCCTTATGGAAAATACTAACATTTTTAAACGCATCATCAATGCTTATAATTCTATAAGCCTTATTTTACGAATTGTAATTGGAATTATTCTTGGCACCCTGCTTGGAATCTTTTTGCCACAGGCAGCCTGGCTTGGAATCCTTGGAGACCTTTTTGTAGGCGCCCTTAAGGCAATTGCTCCGGTTCTGGTTTTTGCCCTTGTTTCAAGCTCTCTGGCAAAAGGTGCTGCCAAACTGGACAAACGTTTTGGCATGGTAATTCTTTTATATCTTTCTACTACTCTGCTGGCTGCTCTTGTTGCAGTCACAGCAAGCTTTATTTTTCCACAGACAATCGTTCTTGCACAAGGTGCCGATGTTTCTGCAGCTCCTGCAGGCATTGGTCAGGTACTAAAGAACCTGCTTGTAAATGCAGTTTCTAATCCAATAGACGCACTTGCCCGCGCAAATTATATCGGTATTCTTACCTGGGCTTTAATTTTTGGACTTGCAATCAAGCGTTTTGCAAGTGATCAGACAAAAGAAATGTTCACAGAAGTTTCTCAGGGAATCTCTCAGATAGTACGCTGGATTATTAACCTTGCTCCATTTGGAATCTTAGGACTTGTATACACAACAGTTTCTACAAACGGCCTTGGCATTTTTACAAATTACGGAAAGCTCCTGCTGGTTCTTGTCGGCTCAATGCTTTTTATGACCTTTGTAATTTCACCGGCAATTGTTGCAATCGTTCTCAAAAGAAATCCTTACCCTCTGGTTTTGCGCTGCCTTCGCGAAAGTGGAATTACAGCCTTCTTTACCCGCAGTTCTGCCGCAAACATTCCGGTAAACATGGAACTTTGCGAAAAGCTAGGACTTGATGAAGACATGTATTCTGTTTCAATCCCGCTTGGTGCAACAATCAACATGGACGGAGCCGCCATCACAATTTCTGTAATGACCTTAGCCGCTGCAAACACACTTGGAATTTCTGTAGATATTCCAACCGCAGTAATCTTGTGTGTGCTTGCTACCCTTGGCGCCTGTGGTGCTTCTGGAGTTGCAGGTGGTTCATTACTTCTTATTCCACTGGCCTGTTCACTTTTTGGCATTCCAAATGATCTTGCCATGCAGGTTGTAGGAGTAGGATTTATTATCGGAGTTGTACAGGACAGTATGGAAACCGCACTTAATTCTTCAAGCGATGTTTTGTTCACTGCCACCGCCGAATACTACGCCTGGAAAAAAGAAGGAAAGGCTCTACCCGAGAAATTTTAAAAAAGCCGTGCACCCCTCCAGTACATCCTCGTAAGTCTGATCAAAATTTCCGGTGTACCAGGGGTCGGCAATGTCACGGTCTTTGCCTGCAAAAGAAAGTAGATGAACTATTTTATGCTGGGGATCCGGACTCCAGCAGCGATTCATGTAAAAAAGATTTTCATCATCCATTGCAACAAGATAGTCGTATTTATCGTAGTCGTTTCTTGTAATCTGACGGGCGGCACGACGGCTGAATGGAATACCCATTTCGCGCAGCTTGGTGCGGGTTCCGTAGTGCATATCGTTTCCAATTTCTTCACGGCTTGTTGCAGCAGAATCAATTAAAAAATCAGATTCGCGTCCTGCACGACGAACAAGTTCTTTCATTACAAATTCGGCCATTGGCGAGCGGCAGATATTTCCGTGGCAGACAAATAGAATCCTAATCATAAACTTTCCTCATTCCTTTTTTAAAACAAAAATCTGGTCTGTTTTTTGTATTCTTCAAAGCCTGGTTTACGGGATTGTCTTTTATCGGCCATTGGAATGCTTATAAAAAGGAACATCAGGGTATTTACAAGAGCACCGGCAAGCAGCCACCATTTTCCACCAAGAGCAATTACACTTGTAAGACCAATCCCCCACCACATAAAAATCTCACAGGCATAATTTGGATGACGGGCATGTTTCCACAAACCACTTCGTATAAAACCGCCGCTTCCCTCTGCCCTGAATTTGTGCATCTGAACATCAGCAATCCCTTGTAATACTGTGGCAATAAGACTTTGGGCTAAAAAAACAAAACACAAGGGATGTAAAGAAGCTTCACTCACAAAAACAAAAAGAGCAGGAAGCACACAAAGATAAACTACCAGAGTTGGAAAAAGATGAATCCCTAAAAAATTAATTATAGGATAAGCCCTTCCAGTTTTTTCTTTGAGCATAAGGTAACGCCAATCCTGATATTCAAAGCTTTTAAAATTATAAGCCCAGTTAGCAGTAAGTCTTAAAGCCCACAAAAGTACAACAATAAAAATCAGCCAGGCAAGAAGATTGTTTGCAGCGTCAGCGTTTTTTGCAAGTCCTATTCCAAGAATTACAGGAGGCTGAACACTCCAGTAAGGATCATATACAGAAGCGTTTCCAAAAATCAGGCTGAAAATAAAAACTACAAGAGTGGCAGCAATATCTGCAAGTAGAAGACAAAGCCAGAAATCCTTTGATGCCCTCAAATAATTGTAAACAAAGAGACCACAAAAGGCAGCGAAAATATAAATTAAAATAATTACTGTAAGTGCAAGTGTTCGATTTTTAATCATTTTAGAATTTCCTCATAAATAAATTTTCCAACACCATCATGATTGTTATCGTATTGAGTTACAAAATCGGCAATGTTTTTAATAGCATCAAGACCATTGCACATGGCAACACCGTAGCCGCACATTCTTATAAGACTTTCATCATTCATGCTGTCGCCAAAACCCATTGTTTTTTCGATTGGAATATTAAGCGCGTTTGCAAGAAAAGTAACCGCTTCACCCTTGCCACAATCAGGCGGAAGGATTTCAAGGAAGTACGGTTTGCTTGTAAAAATCACAGCGCGTTCTTTAAATTCAGCACGAAGAGTTTTCTGAAGTTCAAGAAGCTGTTCAGGTTCACCAGGCACAAGCATTTTTGTAAATCCGGTCAAAAGGAATTTTTCATAGTCGTCAACAGCAACACCTTTAAGCCCGCAAAGATCAACATCAAGCTTAGTCCATTTAGTTGCTTCGCGATAGTAAATTGTATCGGGAGTATAAACTTCGGAACGCAGACCTTCAGCCTCAGCAAGTTCATTTGTACGCAGCAAAACTTCAGGCTCTACCTTTTTACAAAAAATATTCTGACGTTTATGTAAATCAAAAACACTGCAGCCATTTATAGCAATCAAAAATCGGCCAGCCTCAAGCCCCGCAATCTGGAGCCTGCGCACAAAAGGAAGAATTGCATCTTCTGCCCGCCCAGAACACAAAACAACATAAATCCCTTTTTGAGCACAGTCGCGCAAGGCCTGCACAGTCAAATCGGTAATCTCGCGGTCATCATTAAGAAGAGTATCATCCAAATCAAGCGCAATCAGTTTAACATCAAGCTTTTTCATTGAGCGTATTTTATAAGAAGAAAGTAGATTTGTAAACTGTGGGAATTGAAGAAGTACCGATTCCAAGATAAAATTACATAGATGAAGAAAAGATTTTTGTTTGTCACAGTTTTATTTTTTCAGAGCATTCTCTTCTTTGCCCAGCCAGTTCCGGGTTCTTATTATGAGTTTATGGATGCTGTAAAAGATATGCCTGCGGGGCACGACAAAACTAGTCTCATCATTTACCGGCCAGAAAACAAAGGCACCATGAACGACATCCGCTGTTATTTAAAACTAACAGATATGGACGGTAACGACGTAACCTACACCGCCTGCACCGCAACCTACGAATGGGTCACAATCCCCAACGTCGTAAACAACTACAAAAGAACCTACTTCCTAAGCGGCGGCATGGCCATGCATCTAAAACTCAAAAAAGGCCGCTACAACATCACCCTTAGTACGCCCATAGATCAGCAGGCCAACTTCACCTATAGCGCCCCTTCCATAGTCCCTTTCGACTGGCAGTCAAACACCTTCACCTACGACACCCAAAATCCTACTAAAGTTATTTTTGTTTATCCCACATACAATGAAAACGGATTTTATAACGGCGGGTGGGTTGTGGATTATAGGGAACATAAATAAGTGTTTTTAATTCTGAAATAACAATATAACTGAAATACTACACAAAAGCTGCAAAGCATTGTATGATTATTGCAGTTTTATTGATAGGATAAAATCCAATATCAAAGACGGAATGAAAAAAGAAGTAGCTATTGACGAAGCAATAAACTGGGCTGTACAAGAGAATCTGCTTGAAGGCTTTATCAAAGAGCAACGCGCGGAGGTAAGAATGGATCTTTTGACAGAATTTGATCAGGAACAATACGACAGAATCCGCAGACGCGAAGGTTATGAAGAAGGAATTTCCGATGGCATTACACAAGGTGCACAACAAAATGCTATAAAAAATGCAATTGCCTTTCTAAAAGAAGGAGATACACCTGAAAAAGTAGCCAGATGTACTGAATTACCACTTGAAAAAGTGCTGGACTTGCAGGCACAGATTACTGAAAAGGCGTAACTCACCACCAAAAGAAGAAGAAACGTAGAAGAAAAAAATAGCACCCGCCAAGTGTTAGCCCACCGACGGGTGCGAAGTCTAGGTAACTAGGTAAGCATAATAGGAGGCAAGACGCAGAAACTGCGAATGCCTTTCTTTTTTAAATAGAAAGCACTTGTGGGGAAAAAGCAAGTGCTTTGTTGGGGTGTAAGGGCTCCGGGAGGTTACTCGCCGAACCACTTACCGAACTCGAGTTTAGAACCGAGGTAGCCAACCACAGGGAGTCCGTTGCTGTCAAAGTCGAGACAGACATTCTGGAACTTCGAATCTCCACCTTGTGCAGGGGTAATCGAAGGAACGGTCATATACTCCCAGTTACCTGTTGTATACCTTGTTCCATCTTCAACTCCTTTTCCGACAGAACCTGCAACATCTTTTGCAAACGCCAATTTAACAGCATCTCTTTGACCATATTCTGTTGCATTACAATATACAATATAAGGGATATTTGAGTTATTTACTTTTATTTTAGTCCAGTTTCCAACTGAACCAAATTGATCAACACTATAATGCTCGCATGTACTAGCATCATAACCAGAAAGGTAAATATAACTCAAATCGGAATCTGTAACATCAAATGCAGAGATGTGTATTCCTCCATTGCTATCAACAGCCATAGAAACATAATTGCCTACATATTCTGGGAAAGATACAGAAGATTCAGTCCATTGCACATCTGAAACAGGAGAAGCTCCTTTTTCCTGATATGTTGAATACTTCATTTTTAATTTTGAAGTCGCTTCATCATAATATACTACAACTATATGATAATCATCTGTTACAATCATATCATAATATTTATTACCAGAATCTGTAATAACATGGCGGGCAGTATAATCGGTTATTCCTTCGGCAAAGTTTACATATTGACTATATTGATTATTATTTAAATCGCTACCAGAATTACTCAATTGATTCTCTACACCAGAAAGGCTACCTTCAATTCTATCTCCTGTACCCTTTGTACATACATTTGAAGTAAATGTATCTCCTTCATTTGCAGGAAGTCCATCTATTATATAATAATAATTTGTCTGAGCGTTCCATCCTCCAGAAGAGTAAGTTTTCTCCGTCATTTGATAAAGATTACCATTAACATAAACATAGTTATTACCTTGCTGTTGTCTTGTATTATTTGTTTGCCAACCACTATTATTGCCATTTATATTAGTTTTATATGTAAATGTTTGATTTGCTCTATTAACAGTATATTTATCTCCATTAGACCTCTTTCCAATCATAAAATTACGGAGATAGATATTTCCTGATACAGAATCATAATATGCCATATAAATACTAGCAGTTCCTGTAACTGAATTACCTTTTGATACAAGTTTTGGATATTGGAAACGACCTATTTGGCCATCAACAGCATCTATGGCAAGAGCATTATTATTTCCGTTGTATCCATATTCACCATTAAACGTATCATAACGTGCAATACCATTCCAAGCATTACTATTAGTATAAAGTTGCGCAAAACGATCGTAATAAATTGTCATATAATCATTGTTATAATTTGATACACTTGTTTGAATATATCTACCACCTTCGTCTCGAGTCATACCCATTTGATCACCAACAATAGATTTTCCTAGATATTCTTTATATATCTGTGCACCAGTACTTCCATTGTATTTTGCACGCTGGTAAAATGCATTTGCAGCAGGAGCTCCACCGGGGCCAACACCACCTCCATTATTATCAATATACCCAAATACAGGATCTTCTCCTTCTATAATCATATTTGGATAATATCCATTGGTTACATTTGTTTGTTTCATATCAAAGAATCTCAAATACCTGTCATCAGTCAGCTGAACATTCTTTGTTGTGTAATAATCCGGCTCACGGTTGTAGGCTTTTTCGTAGTCTGTGACAACTGCATTAGTTCCTGAAAGTTGTACTCCACTAGAGTTCTTTGCGGTGCCATAGGCATCATTGCCGTTTATGTTGTTAAGGGCACGAACACCATTAGAGAACAATTCAAGATAACCGCTCTTTTCAATACCGCTGTTTGTAATTGTTGCAGTAGTTGTATTTGTTGCTGCAATAGTAACTGCGGTACCACCGGAAGCACTTGTAATTGTTGTTCCACCGGAAGTTGCAGTATCTGCTATTTTTCCGACCAATACTGTAGTTGAGAAATTAAATCCACTTACAGTAATTGTATTACTAGCATTATTTGCCAGAATACTGTACTTGCCGCTTGCAGAACGGATGTTGTTATCTTTAAGACCGCTGGCAGTTCTTTCACTTGTAGAGATCTTTGTAATATACGGTACAATATCAACCCTATAGTAAGCTGTCGCAGTATCACTTGTTGTCTGAGTTGAGCTTGCAGCACTTGTATTAGGATTTCCATCTTTTACAGAAACTGTAATTGTTTTATCTGTAGCGGCAACAAGATCTGTTACAACTTCGGCTGTGTTTACGAGCCACTTCCAGGTTACGCTATGACCACTCTGAGCTGGACCAGCATCTGTTACTGTAATTGTTCCGTAGCCATTAGCAGCCTGCGACCATCCTGAGCCTGGGGTGTAATTTGCGGTAACAGATTTGTTTGCAAAGGTTACTGTTATGCTACCAAGACGGGTTTCGTCAAAAGCTGTTCCTTCGATATAAATCTGGCCGGAAACTTTAGGGTCTCGGTCGTATTCACCACTTGGAGCTGTTGCCCCAGTTTCAGATGATTTATTGGTATCTTTGAAAGTATCTGTTGGCAAATCATTTTCAAGTTCGATATGACCAAGGGCGGTAGCATTGCTTCCACTGCCATTCCAAACTATCGAGTTTTCGTTTTCTGCTTTGCTTCTCCAGTAGAACGGAGTAATATTTCCTGTTGGAGCAACTCCATCTTTCAAATCCTGGTGAATCTTTGCATTAAGAACTGTCCAGCTTGAATTCTGGCCTGCGGTAGATGATTCTGTAGAATCCCAGAATGAGAATGAGAAGATATGCATTTTATCTTCATCGGCATTATCTGTACCATAACCAATAGTATCGCTGGCAAGACTAAATTGACCAATCTTATTTCCAGTTCCTTCTACTGTAACAGATGTTGCAGCAAGTTTATTTGTAGCTAACTCAGCCGTTGTAAGAGTTTCTGCCTCTTCAAGATCTGTAGTTCCCTTCTTGAACTTGTAGTAAACGTCTCCTGTTCCACCAACAAATTCTGGGATTACAGAAAGGCCCTTCTTTACAGTAAAGTACTGCGAAGTTTCATTTGGTCTTGTATCAAGATCCCATCTTTCTACACCAGAAGCAAGATCGTGTTCACCACGAGATGTTGTAATAGCATAGAAGGTTTCGTACTCTGATGATGAGTATGAATTATCTGCATTCAAGTCTGTACCAAGCATTACTTTTGTAAGACGTAATGGATTGTTGTTTACACCTGTCTTTGTATAAGCATCGCTGATGTTTCCGGCAACATCAAATGCAACAACATGAAGCTCTAACGGACCATCAGGAATATAAGAAGTCTTTATAGCAGCATTCCATGTTACTGTACCAGAAACATCGCTAAAGTTTTCCTGCATACCGTCGCCATCTTCTTCGTTGATTGTATTTCCTGTCATTGTTTCACCAGTGCTGTCTACAACCATCGCATAGATGATTTCTGCAGTATCAAAGCTTCTGTCACAAGGAGGATCGAACGTAACAATACCATTTGTATAATCAACATCAGTAATTGTTCGGTATTTACCACCAATCTTTATAAGACCACCTTTGCGTACATTCTTGTTACCTGCAACTCCAGAAACAGTTGCCCCTGCTCCAAGAGTAACCTGAATTGTACAGTCATTTTCCACTGGACGTGTTACCGTCATCTTTGCAGTTTCATTTGTTTCAACAACAAGGGCAGGAAGCTCGTTAGCATTTATATACACTTTTCCGACTGCTTTAGATCCAAGGTCCGTACGGTTATTGTTCTGCTCCATTGGGTTATAAATACGAGGATTAGATTCTCCATCTATATCAAATCGCTTAAAGTAGAATACGGCTTTATCAAAACCACTACCAGTATCGGTAACTCTTCCCCAAATAGAAGCAAGGCCGTTTGTATCCTGAATCTTAATTGTTGGTGTCAGGAGTGTTCCCCTTGCTGTTCCATAAGAATTTAAGAAGTGCTTTGCAGTTCCGTAAGTAGTTACATCATTTCCTGTATAAGAATCATTAAATGTTGGAGCGTCATTATCGATATGAATAAGGATATCCTGAATATTTGGTTGATTACCAGATTCATTTGTATCATATACCGTTATTCTAACTTTCCACTGTCCGTTGGTATCTGGTACAACAGGTATTTTCATATCGAAATCTGTTGTACTTTCCGTACCTTCACTGTCAACTTTAGGACTAAAGCAACTACTTGCATCAGTTACTCCAGTATAACTTGCAGAACTGATTCCTCCATAAGCATAAACATCTCCCGTAATATACCAATTTTCACCTGTAAGGAATTTACCATCTGTATAATCATCTTCTGAAAGAACAGTATTTGAAGCATTAATCTGCTTAACTTTAAGATTACTGAACAGAGGAATATCATTATTTACAGAAATATTAATAACTGCCGAAGGAGCACTTACAAGCTGTCCGTTTTCCGTATCATTATCAACAGCAATAGCTCTAACCTTTATAGTCTGTCCCGCATACTTATAAGTTATATTAGGTTCTTCACCTTCTTTAGTTTCTGTAATATGAAGCAAATCGGGACTTGAAAGATCAAGTGTATAAGACCAGTTCTTAGTTCCACTTACCTTGATACCAAAGTATCCTGTGCTTGTTCCGTTATTGTATTTAATTTCTTCAATAGCGGCTTTTGTCCAAGGACAGCCAGTTATTAATGTTGCCGAATCACCAGGAAGAGCACTCATATCTGCAGTAAGGCCAGAAACACCATTATCCCATTTTCCGTCATCATCAAGATCAAACTGAAGATAGATTGCCTCAATACCTTCATTATCATCTGCGTTTCCAGAAATTCTGGCAGCAGAGCCACCCATAATAGCGTAATCTATTGAAATTGCATTATTGCCTTCACCAATTGTTGCAGTCTTATTATGAGAAGGACTTGTTATCTGAACAGAAGGTCGGTCTGTATTTGGATTATATCTAACAGCATTTGTTTTGTTATAACCAACATTTCCAACGGCATCTGTTATTTTGAACCATACAGGAATAGCATAAACACCGGAACCTGAACTTATTTCGTAAGAACTATAACCAGAATCTACAGTCCAACTAGTACCATTTGGTATATAATTAATAATCTTGCTAAGGTTATTATCACCACTAAAGTCAATTTCCCAGCCGGCAGAAAGAGATGCTTCTTTCCAGATAATCGTATCTATGGTTGCGTCTGTTTCTGATGACTTTGGAATGTACCATTCAACTTTTGTAACACCAGAACCTCCGGTATTGTCGCTTACATTTCCTCTGTAAGTAAATACATCTGAAATTTCTACTGTAGACTTTGGTTTTACTTCAGTTATAGAAGTTGGTTCTTCATTATCTACAATAATACTGCGGCTTATATAACCTTTATTACTTACAGCATCTTCTACAGTTACCTTAAACTCATGCTGCTCAGTTGTATTCATTGTAAGAGGACCAAGATAATAGGTATAAGTTCCTGCCGCATTACCTGTGCCTGGAACTTCTTCAATCTGACTGAATTCCAAAGCTGTATAGTTGATAGAAATAGGAGAAGACATAGGTACTGCATCTGTTGTTTCTGTAGCTGCTACAGCATCTGTCAGAGCCTTCATTCCTGTACTTTCATTTACAACAACCTTTGCATAAAGTACGTTGTAATCTTTTCCGAAGGCAAGATTCTGTTCCTGTGACCATGTTATAGCAGAATCATCTTCTGCCAATTCAGCAGCTGTTATTGCAGTTCCAGCAGCAGCCCTGTAAAGATACAGTGCAGTTGCAGTAGGTGGATTTGTATCATATTTGAATGTTACCCCTGCCGCTGTTCCATCAACTTTATCTGTTTCGTCAGTATACTTAAGATACGGTTGCTTAAGGGTATCTGTGCCTACTGTTGCAAATACAGTTTTGTCTGCGTCTGCGACTGCAAAATACCAGGTTGTCTGTCCATCTTCCTCTGTTGAGTCGATTGACCATGAACCGCCGTTGATTGTTATTTCATTCCAGCCCGTTGGGACAACCCATGTTGTTGTATAGCTTGGCGCAGTTGTTGGAGCTGTAGCCCCGTTCCAGTACCACAGCTTTTCAAGAGTACCGTCATCATCTGTTACAGAACCGTAAACGTTCTTTGTCTTGAGAGTTGTTACAGTATTCTTTGTAAGCTGAGACAGTGTAATTGTAGGTCTGTCGGAATCCTGTTTTGCATAAACCTGAACAGGAGTTGAATATCCAATGTTTCCAGCTGTATCCTGAACAGCAACCGTAAACCAGATGCTGCTGTTTTCAGTTATAGTATTTGTTCCGTCAAGTTTTGTTGTATCTACGCCATTAAATGTCCAGTTTGTTGTTGCATTTGCGTTAGACAATGTTGCAGCCACTTTTGTCCAACCGTCTGGAACTGCCCAAGATGTAAGAGCGGCTGTTGCAGAAAGATTTGTCTGTTTTGCAGGTTTTGTTGCAGAATTAGCTTTCTTATAAAGAAGTCCTACTACACGACTGATAACATTTTCATCACTTGAGGTTCCACTGAGAGAGATAGTTCCGTTAACCTGAATTCCTGTTGCATCTGTTGATGTTGATGTGTCTGCATCGGCT
>JBGVAV010000054.1:0-16075 GCA_045224915.1 Treponema sp. | reverse complement strand
TGTAATCAAATTTTGCAAATCCTGTATCTAAAGTAAAGCCAAAATTATAGCCATGCATCATATCTTTATAAAGTTTAAGCGTTTGAGATTCATTATGTGTCTGATTCCAGTTGTAGCCTGTAAAAAAATTGAATTGTGTTTTATTACCAAAAACTGCGCCAATAGTAATATCCTGTTCTGTTGCATAAAATATTGAATTGTTTGAAGTAAATCTTAAATGAGTTTTTATAAAATCAACTGGTGTATAAGAAAGTGAAATTTTAGAATTAATAACAGGTATAAATGGCTTTGAAAACTTTTCGTATTTAAGTTCAACTTTGTCTACTTTGCTCATTTTGTGATTTGCGTTTTGTGCCAGCTCCATGCCAAAGTTACCTAATAATCCAAAGCCTGCTTCCTGGGTAAAATCAATTGAAAAGCCGGAGGGTTTATTGAACAGATTTACTGTTGTTCCCGCTTTTATAAATAATTCATCATAACGGCCGCTTGTAAAGGTTTGTGGATCAGTAAGCTTTGATTTGTATCCGCGGTTAGTAATTGAATTTAAATTTATGTCTAAAAAAAGGTATGGAAATACTGCATGAATTTCTGTTGTTGCAGTTAGCTGGTCATCTTTATTTTGCGAAATAGAATTTGAAAACTTATCATTGCCTGTTCCGCCAAAAACGCGTAAATCATTTTTTTGTATTTCAAGAGAGAACGCAGAGCAGAAAAATGTTGAAATTATAAATATTGAAGCAATGATTTTTTTATACTTCATACTGTGATTATAACATATTTTATTGTATAATAAAAATATGATTAACGAAAACGCCCAATTCACACCTTTGCCTGGCAGCGAGCAGGTCCCGGCTTCTACAAAAAAATCACAGGTTCGACGCGTAATTGGAATAGACCCTGGACTTGCAAATACAGGCTTTGGAGTAGTGGACTTTTGTAACGGGCGTTACCGCATGGTCAGCTATGGCTGCATTACAACCGGAAGTGAAGAACCTCATGGACAGCGCCTGCTTACAATTTACAATCGCCTTTGCGCTGTAATAGATGAATTCAGACCTACAGAAGCCGGCATGGAAACTCTCTATTTTGCAAAAAATGCTAAATCTGCAATGGGCGTAAGTGAGGCGCGTGGGGTAGTTACACTTTGCCTTGCTCAGCACAATATCACGCTTGGGGAATATACTCCTAATCAGATTAAGCAGGCAGTCACGGGTACAACTACTGCCGATAAAGCTCTTGTAGAACGTTATGTTAAATTATTACTTGGACTTGAAACAGAACCAAAACCAGATCATGCAGCCGATGCTTTAGCAGGAGCAATTACACATATTCATTTTTCGGGTAGTGTAAAAAGATAATTTTTTTTAAGATATTTTTAAGATAACAGATCAAGAAAGGCTTGCGCAGTAATTGGTTTTGAATATAAAAATCCCTGCAGATAATCACATTGCATTTTTGTAAGCATTCTGGCCATTTCTGCAGTTTCAACACCTTCGGCTACAAGCTCAATTCCCATATCCTTGAACATTGCAATTGTATGATGTAAAAGCTTCCTTGCGTTATCATTTTTCATTGCAGCCCAGACAATCGATTTATCAAGTTTAATTGTGTGGAAAGGATACTGAAGAATGCTGGAAGTATTTGAATAACCCATACCATAATCATCAAGCGCAAAATTCATCTTCTTTTCCATAAGAGCTTTCATGTTTTTAAGAAGAGTGTCGCTCGAAGCAATTGCTGCTGTTTCGGTAACTTCAAGTTCTATGTATTTGTATTCAAGTCCGTAATAATCCATTATGGAAATCAGCTGTTCATGAAGTTTTTCCTGCATACATTGAATTGCCGAAAGATTTACATGAATGTATTCTATGCCTTTTTCCCAAAGCTGATTATTAATAATAAACTTACATACAGACCGGAAAACATATTCTCCAATTAAAAGAATAAGGCCGTTGCGTTCTGCAATTGGAATAAACTCTTCTGGCGAAACATATCCAAGCTTGTCATTGTTAAGACGAATAAGGGCTTCGGCAGTTGTAAGCTTCTTTTTATTAACAGAATAAATAGGCTGGTAAAAAACTTCAAATTCATTCTGTGAAAGTGCCTGCTTTAAAATTGCTGCAAGCTCATATTCTCTTTTTGATTTTTCGAGCATCTGTTTATTGCCGTCAATAATTCTTCCAGCTTCTGTTTGAGAAGAATTAAGAGTATCAAAAATCAAATCATTTAATTTTACAAAATCACTGGCTGCTTCCGGGCAATTAAAGGTTGCCATTTTTACTTTTGGCGAAACTTCAAGCTCTGAAATTTTAAGGCTCTGAGAAAACAGCAGCTGCAGCTCAAGGTATTTGTCATCATTTGTTTTGTCATCTGTGTGCATGATTATTGCAATCTTACTTCCGGAAAGTCTGAACACATTATTCTTTCCACAGATGCCTGTGACCTTTCGCGCTATAAGAACAAGAACCTTGTTAAAGTTGTTGTAACCAAGCGTTTCATTAAGATATGTAATGCCTTCGATTTGGATTGCAAGAACTGTAAACTTTTTATGAGCTTTAAAGAGTCCTGTAGTTGTGTACATGAACGCTTTTTTATTGTAAATGTCCATGATAGGATCTTTGTATTCCGAAGGGTTGTCCAGAGAAAGATAGGTGATCAATATAGAAAGCGATGCAAAGAAAAGCGGGATAAGAATCTTTGTGAAAATATTTGAAATTAAAAGTGCCGCTATTGTAGAGACTGTGTAAATTATAATTGTTATTGTCTGCTCTGTGCGCAGTGTTTTTCTTTTTATAATACCGTAAATGATTACCATTATAAGATAAACAAAACCTATAACTGTTAATACATCAAAGGCAGAACCAATCTGGTATTGACCATCTTCTGTAAAATAAATAATTGCTTTTGTAACCGGCGTTGAAAGAATTAAGAATTCTGCTGTGGTAACCGGAATTGCAAGAAATAGTTTCTGACCTGTTGTAAAATCAATTTCTTCGCTCATAGAAGAATACATGATGCTGATTATGTAAATTGCAGGAAGAGTGTTATAGGTTAATAAAGCCAGGATATTTAAAAGGTAATTGAGCCAGATAGGGCAAAGCCAGTAATAGCTGATTGTATAAATAGTTATAATATCAAAAATTGTTGCAAAGAATAAATCTATGGCAAGAAATTTAAATGCTTTTGAAGCCCTGGTTTTAATTCGTTGTGAAATAAAAAGATTGTAAAGAATTACAAGAGAAATAAAAAATGCTGCAACGTCATACTGATAAAACCATCGCATAATTGATTTTAACATGGAAATAGATAATAATAAAGAAAAATATAAAAGGTCTTTCGGTCTTGCTAAAAGCCAGGTGACGAAGCAAGGCATGGAGTAATAATGTTCAACTCTCTTACAGGAATAATTACAGGAAAGTTTCCAAAGCAGCTTTTTTTAGATACAAATGGGGTAGAGTGGGATTTGTGCGTGCCCGATTCCAATCTTGATATGTTTGGTGTTGTTGGAAGCGAAGCACGGGTTTATACATGGCTGCAGCATACAGATCAGCTTATGACTTTGTATGGCTTTGCAAGTGCAGATGAGCGTTCAATTTTTCTTGATTTGCTTAAGGTTGATGGTGTTGGTCCAAAGGGCGCAGTAAAAATCATGAGCTCTGTTTCTTCTTCAAGACTCATGGAGGTTTTAGAAAACGGAGACCTTGAAATGCTTGAAAAGATTCCTGGTGTTGGAAAGAAGACTGCCGGAAAAATGATGCTCACTCTTAAAGGAAAACTTAAGATAAGTGAAAGTAATGAACGCCTTGTTCGGCTTGATTCTGCTTCTCCTTATGCAGATGTTGTTACATCTCTTGCAAGTATGGGTTACGAAAAGCGCGTTGTTGAGCAGAAGATTGCACAACTTATAGAACAGCTTAGTGCAGATGCTGCATTTACTTCAAAAAATCAAAAAGAACGGGAAGATATTCTGTTCCGTCGTGCAATTGTGGAGTTAGCTTAAAAAATGTATAATAACGATATGCAAAATGATGAAGATTTTTCTGCAATTGTACGTGCAGATTTAAAAGACTCTTTTGATGAGCAGGATAACAGTCTGCGTCCTCAGTTTCTTGCTGATTTTTTAGGACAGGAAAGCGTAAAGAAAAATCTTTCTACATTTATAGAAGCAGCAAAGCTTCGCGAAGAACCGCTTGATCATCTTTTGCTCATCGGCCCTCCAGGACTTGGAAAAACAACTCTTGCACAGATTACTGCACACGAGCTTGGTGTAGATTTTAAAGTTACTTCTGCTCCGGCTCTTGATAAACCAAAAGATCTTGCAGGTATTCTTTCTACAATTACACCGCGAACAGTTTTCTTTATTGATGAAATTCACCGCCTTAAGCCAGCTATTGAAGAAATGCTTTATATTGCAATGGAAGATTTTGAGCTTGACTGGATAATAGGGCAGGGCGCTGCAGCCAGAACTGTGCGCATTCCAATTCCACCATTTACACTCGTTGGTGCCACTACAAAAGCTGGAAGTGTAAGTTCTCCGTTGCGTTCACGTTTTGGATTCATTCCACGCTTTGAGTTTTACACACAGGAAGAGCTTGCAGCAATTATAAAACGTTCTGCAAAAATCCTTGAAGTTGAAATTGATGATGATGCAGCACTTCTTTTATCTCAATGCTGCCGCGGAACACCTCGTGTTGCAAACAGAGTTTTAAGACGAATGAGAGATTTTGCTCAGGTTGCAGGAAGCCATACCATTACAGTTCAGATTGTAGATGAAGGCTTACGTCGTCTTGAAATAGATGAAATTGGTCTTGAAAAATATGACAGAGAAATCCTTCGTTCAATTATAGAAAATTTTGGTGGTGGTCCTGTAGGCGCCGAAACTCTTGCAATTTCAATTGGCGAAAGTATGGATACTCTTGAAGATTATTATGAACCTTATCTTATTCAATGCGGACTATTGCAAAGAACACCACGCGGACGCATGGTAACAGATAAGGCTTATACTCATTTGGGATTGACCCACGCCGCAAATTCAAAAGACGGCGGGGCTCAAGGTTCGTTGTTTAATTAAATCAGATTAGAATTTTGTTGTATAACCAACGTCTACCGTAAAGGCATCATACCATCTTGATGTTCCAAACTTCATAAACTTAATAGAAGCCTGTGTGTGAAGTTCTCCGCTTAAGAAGTTTGTAGAAACATACGGTGTCATTGTTATATTGTATTCACCTTTAATAAGCTCCATTGGTTTTACAACATCAAGGAATGTCTTTCCTGTAAATGAGAATGAGAAGTTTGTTCCCAGGGTAAATCTGTTTGCACCAATTGAGAAAGTATCTCCAAAAATGTTCAGGTTTACACCAAGGCTGTCATCAACAAAAATCAGCTGGTCAACAGTATCCTGTGGAAGACTGAAAACTGTAAGGTTTACGTGCGCACTGTCCAGAAGAAATCTTGGTTCAAACAAGAGGTAAATATCATCTGGAGAAACTTCTGTTCCGTTTCGTTTTGTAAATGGAACATTGAAAAGTCCTGCCTGAATGAATAAGCTTTGTGTATAATGATTGCCAAGAAGCATAGTTGTTCCTGCATGCCAGTAAACCTTTTCTACAGAAGCAATAACTTCTTTTCCCTGATTGTTGTTTGAAAGAGGAATACCAATTCCGCCTGCAAAATCAAATGTAAAATATCTGTATACACATGCAAAACGCAGGTCTGTGTTCAATACGTAGTGAAGGTCATCTTCGTGATTTACGTATGCATAACCACCAAGAGCAATTGGAGAAGACAAAAGGCGTTTTACATCTGCAATACCAATTCCAAAATGAGGGTAGAGTACAGAACCGGAAAGTCCAAGCCAGCTTTCTGTGATTTTAGAAGCAATTGGCTGAATTCCAAAATAGCGCTGCAAGAAAACATCAGAACCAATCGGGTCGTAAGTTCCCATAAAGAGACTGAAGTAGTTTGCATCAGAATCTGAGCGTGACTTAAATGTAAAAGAAAGCTCATCGATTTTGAAGAAGGCGTCTGTTTTATGGAAGAGTTCTTTACTTAAAAAGTCTCCTGTATCTATAGAAAACTCAAGACGTCCCCACATGTTCTGTGAAAAGTTGAACTGGCCCTGAAAGAAGGCCTGTAAGGTAAGGTCAGGATCATATGAATCTGTTGCATTAGGGTTTGAAGCATAATTCAATTTTCCGCCCGAATATCCGCTGAATGCAGTTTCTGCAAAAAGAGTTGCTGTTAAAGATATTACTGCGGCTATCATAATTATTTTTTTCATAAAAAACTCCTTATATCCCTTATTCCTCTTGGGAATTATACTCTAAACTGGTCTATCTGATTACTAATCTGGTCAATAGAAGATTTCATCTGAGGTGCAATTTCATTAAGCTCTGTTCCAGACTGATTAATCTTATCAGCACCACTGATAATTTTCTTCATGCTTTCCATCATTGCGTCAGTTGCATTCTGAAGGTTATTGATTTCATCAAGAATAGAGCGGTTACCTACAGACATTTCATGACTTGCAACACGTACTTCGGTAGTTGTGTCATTCATAAGGTGCAGGGCTTCTCCAATCTGTTGTGAACCTGTGTTCTGTTCTTCCATTGCATAGCGAATCTGTCTTACAATTTCATCTGTCTGAGAAATCATTTCGGTGATTTTTTTGAGTGCCTCATTAGATTCATTAGAAGCGGCAACTACTTCAGAAACTGTTGTTGCAATCTGTGTAAGCTGATCACTAATCTTGTTTGATTCTCTTGCAGAATTATCAGAAAGCTTTTTGATTTCATCTGCTACAACGCTAAAGCCTTTTCCTGATTCCCCTGCATGTGCCGATTCAATTGCAGCGTTCATGGCAAGAAGGTTTGTCTGAGATGCAATTTTAGCAATTACAAGGTTTGCACCCTGAAGTTCAGAAGACTGAGATTCAATTTCTTTAATTTTATTTGTTACAACAAGCTGCTTTTGAACACCGTTGCTTGTATGCTCAAGAAGTGTTTCAAATGCTTCAGCCATCTGTTCAACCGATTTGTTTACTGATGAAATGTTTCCAATCATCTGTTCAACAGCGGTAGAAGCCTGAGAAACTCCGTTTGCCTGTGTCTGAATCATTTTTTCGAGCGATTCGATGTTAGAAGAAATTTCTGTAACGGCAGAAGCGGTAAGGGCAACACTTTGACCCTGATTCAAAAATCCCTGCTTCATGTCTTCTATACTACTATAAACTTCTGAAATAGATTTCGAAGTGTTAGAAACGTTTGTGCTCATTAAGTTACCAACAGAAGTTAAATCATTTTTTGAAGTTTTAATATCTCTAACAATGCCCTGAAGCTTTTCTTCAAATTGATTAAAGCCGTTTACAACTTCACCAATTTCATCCTTAGAGCTGTGGTCAATTCGTTTTGTAAGATCTGCATTTCCTGTAGCAATTTCATTAATAGCTTTCTTTACAATTTTTAGAGGCTTCATAGCCATTGTGATTACAATAGTAAAGATTGCAACAGCAGCAATTGTCAGGAAGATTACATATATAATGATTTTATTCTGAAGGGAATTCAAATCAGACTGGAAATCGCTGTATGGAACTTCATTCATTGCTACCCATTTTGTATTTGGAACACGTTCGTATGCAAGAATATAAGTTTCTTTTCCATTCTTATATTTGAAAACTCCGCTATTTTCTGTTTTGATTTTATTAAGGTTTGCAATATATTCCTGATTTTTTGTTTCGGCAGCGTTTGCAAAAATACTTTCGGTTGTATATTCTTCAAGAACTAAATCTGGAGAGAGAAGCTTTTGACTTGCAATAATAATTCCAGGGGAGTGGAGCTCTGAGAATGCTTCGTTCTCTCCGCCAGGACCATCATTGAGTGAAATAAGAAAAGCTGGTCTGTTGTTTCCGGCTTTATGATTTGTTGCAAGAGTGCTTATCTGAAGTCCGTCAATTACACAGAAAATTACATTTATGATTTTTTTGTTTTCATCAAAAACAGGTACAGAATAGAAAACGGCAGGAGCACTTGTTACCTTATTGATAAATGGGTCTGTCTGAAAGCGGTTACCTGTTGTAAATGGAACTTTATAGTAGTTTCTTTCTGAGAAAGGAATCATTTTTGCACCATTGTTAATCCATGCAAAACCTTTTTCATCAAGGATACAAACGTCAATGTAATCTTCATCAAGAATCATTGCACCGTAAATAGTATGTGTTTTGTCCAAAAGGGAAATTTCAGGATTTCTGATTTCTGGAAGAGCTGCAAGAGTTTCAAGCATCTTAAACTCTTTTTCGTTTGAAGCTTTTATTGAATCGGCTGTAGCGTGTACAGATTCAACAATTGCTTTTGTCATTTCTTTTTCAAGACTTGTCTTGGCACTTCTAATAGAAATAAGTCCAACACTTGCAAAAGAAATAATAAGGATAAAAAATGATATAAGGCTAATCTTAATACTTAAACTTTTCATATAATCTCCTGAAAAATTTACATATATTTATTATAAACTCTTTTCGACAAATTGCCACATATTATTATCGGCATAAAAACAGGAAAAAAATACTGTTGGTTACATAAAACTCCCTATTTTTTTTATGCGTTTTTTTATGCATTTTTATCTTGAAAACTTGGATTTTCGGTATATAATAGAGTGTATGAGTGATTATCTTGATCCTAACAATGAGGAACTCTTAAAAGACTTCTTTGCAGAAGCAGAACAACAGGTTGAGCAGCTTGAGAGCAATATCCTTGTAATTGAGAATGATCCTTCCAATCATGAGGCAATTGATGAAATCTTCCGCGCTGCACATACTTTGAAAGGTGGCTCTGCAACAGTAGAAATGATGGAACTTTCTCATTTTACACATTCAGTGGAAGATGTTCTTGATGAGATTCGTTCGGACAGAGTTTCTGTCGATGAGGATGTAGTTGATTTACTTCTTACCTCAATCGACGTTATTAAAGCAATGCTTGAAGCAAGACAGCAGGGTGCCATCTATGAAGAAAATATAGATGGAATTATAGAAAAGCTTAAGTCTTATATCCCAGAAAAGGGAGCTAAGTCTGTTCCTAAAAAGGCACCTGCAAAGGCTGCACCGGTTGCTCCAAAACCAGCACCTGTTCAGGCCGCAGCTCCTTCAAACGTTCAAGGCATTGCACTTCCTCCTTTATCAGAAGATGAATATGAAGAACTTAAATCTGCTTGCGAAGGCAGTCAAAGCCTTTGGTGTGTTGCAGTTAAGTTTGATGAAAATAACCCAATGAATACTGTTGGCGGTATTCAGGTTTTTGCAGCTCTCAAAGCTGTAGGAAATGTTCTTAAAACAGTTCCTGATTTTGATGCTCTTTACGAAGATCAGTTTTATGAAAATGTATTCTATTATCTGGCTTCTTCAGAAAAGGGTGAATCAATTGAAGATGCTTCATTCTTAAGCGATGTAACTCTTATTACAGATGCACATCTTCTTACAGATGATAATTATTCTTCATCTGCTGCAGAGGTTAGTGCTCCTGTTGCGAGTGCACCTGTTGCAGCTCCTGTCGCCTCAGAAGAAAAACCTGCTGCTGCACCTCTCGCAGGTCAGGCAAAAGCAGATGAAATTAATGAAAAAATTGCTGAGAAAAAGACTGAAGCAAAAGCAGAAAAGAAAGATGCTCCTGCCACTGGTGCTACACATGTACAGCAGGGCTCAATCCTCCGCGTAGATTCACGTCGAATTGATAACCTTTTGAACCTTGTTTCAGAAGCAGTTATTATCAAGGCTTCTTTCAACCAGCTTGCAGGACAAACTCAGAACGAGCTTGTTAAATTCCAGTCTGTTGAATCTCAGTTCAGAGAAAGATTCCGTTCACTTTTGGATGAGCTTCCAGGTTATCTTGAAGAGCTTCAAAGAGGAACACAGATTAATGAAATTAAAAAGCGTCTTACTGAACAGTATGGCGATATGGGCAATATGTTCGATCAGTACGAAGCTGAATCAAAGGGTATAACAGGACGCTTCCGTTCTTATACACAGCAGCTTGGTACAATTGCCGGCGAACTTCAGGAAGGCGTAATGAAAATCCGAATGGTTCCAATCAATCAGATTTTCAGCCGATTCCCTCGTGTTGTTCGAGATCTTCAGAAAGATTTGAATAAGAAAATCAACCTTGAAATAGAAGGTGAGGATACAGAACTTGATAAGTCAGTTGTTGAGGATTTGCTCGATCCAATCATGCACTGTGTACGAAATTCTGTAGACCACGGTATTGAAACTCCAGAAGTTCGAAAGGCTGCTGGAAAACCAGAAACTGGTACTGTTCTTCTTAAAGCTTCTAACGAAGGAAACCTTATCGTTATTGAAATTAAAGATGACGGTGCTGGAATTGACGTTGAAAAGGTTCGCAAGAAGGCTATTGAAAACGGCCTTATTCATCCAGACAAGGTTATTACAGATCAGGATGCTTATCAGCTCATTATGCAGCCAGGCTTCTCTACTGCCGATAAGATTTCAAACATCTCGGGTCGTGGTGTAGGACTTGATGTTGTTAAGACAATGATTAACAACATTAAGGGAAGTATTTCTATCAATTCAACAAAAGGTCAGGGTACTTCCTTTATTATCAAGATTCCTCTTACACTTGCTATCATCCAGGGTCTGCTTGTACGCGTAGGTACAGAGATTTACTCTATTCCTATTGCAAACGTTATTGAAAGTCAGTGTATTAATATCAATGAAATCAGCCATATTGATAACTATGAAATTATGAACGTACGTAACGAAGTAATCAGTGTTCTTCGTCTTTCACGTCTGTTCAATATTCCGGAATCTCAAACTGGCGATGAATGCTACATTGTAATTGTTGGTACACAGGAAAAGAAAATAGGTGTTATGGTAGATACACTTATTGGTGAGGAAGACGTTGTAATTAAACCATTACGCGATAAGTTTACAAACTCACCGGGAATTGCGGGTGCTTCTATTTTAGGAGATGGTTCTGTTTCTTTAATTATAGATGTAAGTCAGCTTCTTGATTTGGGTGTAAAGCAGGAATTACTGGCCCAGGCAAATGCCAGGATGAACGGGTAAGGGGGCTCTAGAATGGAAGAAAAGAATGTAATTCAGACTGCAGAACAGCTTAATGATGCACTTCAGGAAAAGAAAGAAGCCGCCAGCTATGTAGATTTTAAGATGGTAACTTTCTCTCTTGCCGACAAAGATTATGCTATAGACATTATGTATGTTAAGGAAATTGCTAAAGCCGGACGCTTTACATATGTTCCTAACACACTTCCTTTTGTTCTTGGTGTATACAACCTTCGTGGTGAGATTATTCCTATTCTTGACTTGCGCCTCTTCTTTAATATTGAAGTTCAGAAGCGCGATGAAAAGAAGCTTGAAAATCTGCTTATTCTTACACTTGAAGATCAGACATTTGGTCTTGTAGTAGATAAGATTGATAAGGTAGTTGGTGTTCAGAAATCAACAATTCAGCCACCTCATCCATTGTTTGCAGATATTAATATTAAATATATAAGCGGTGTAGTAGAGAATAACAATCGTCTTTACGTACTGCTTGATATAATCAGGATTTTTGGTTCAAAGGATTCAGGAGATGTTAAAGAAAATGCTGCAGAGCAACTTGCAAAGAATGCTCAAATGCCTGCAGATGCAAGACTTGCTTCTTCTGCTCAGGCTGCACCAAAGGCAGCTGGTCCTGTAGCACAGGCTGCTCCTGCTAAAAAGGAAGATCCTCAGAATCTTGATATTAAGTTTATTGCAGAAAGTCTTAAGAGTTATAAGAATTTTGACATGTCCCAGATTAATGAAAACTGGGTTAAGCAGCGCTACACAGAATGGGCTAGCGAGCGTGGTCATGATAAGACTCAGCTCCAGAATTCTGATGATGCAGATGCATACTTGTCAACATTCTATTCTTCTTTTACAGGAACCTGGTGGTCAAAGGACTATGCAGACTGTATAAAGAATCTGTTGCCAGAAAACAACGCAAAACAGATTGTTGTTTGGAATCCTGGATGCGGAAGTGGTATAGAAACATACTGTTTGGCATGTGTTCTTAAGAGCCGCTATCCTGATGCAAAAATCAGAATTTATGCTCAGGATGTAGACCTTCTTGGAGTTTCAAACGCAAGTCTTTTATCTGTTCCTGCAAGTGTTGAAGGTTCTTGGCTTTCTCCTTATCTCACAAAAAAGGCGAATGGCGATAGTACCTTTAATCAGGAGATAAAAGATAGTATAATGTTTGAGTATCATGATTGTAAGAACACAAACGTTCTTCCAATGCTCGACATTATTTTTGCCCGTGATTTCTTGTCTTTCGTAGACGTTAAATCACAGGAAAATATCCTTTCTGAATTCTTTGAAAAGATGAAAGGAAACGGCATTGCAATAATTGGTGAACATGAAGTTATTCCAATGACGTATGGTTTTGGCGAAAATAGCAAAGGTGCTGTTACAGCATATACAAAAGATTAAAAGGGGAATGACATGCGAGTAGAATATATTAACCCGTTTGTTGAAACTTCATTTAGAGTTTTACAGGAAGTTCTTGGTGGAGCAGAAGTAAAGCGCGGAGATTTGTATCTGAAATCTACTGCAATGCCTGTTATGGGTGTTGCAGCTTTGGTAGGTCTTGCAGGTGATGTAGAAGGACGTGTTCTTTTTGACATGACAAATGAAACTGCCTTGAATATTGCTTCTGCTATGAATGGTGAAAAATTACCTGCTTTTGACGATCTTGCAAAGGCAACAATCAGTGAGTTGGCAAACTTGATTACTGCTCAGGCTGTAACAAAGCTCCATGAACTTGGATTTAAGTTTGACCTTACACCTCCAACATTGTTTGCTGGTCAGAAGATGGAAATTGCTGCTTTGGGTGGAACAACAGATAGTGTAGAAGCTCTTATTGTTCCTCTTATTACAGAATATGGTAAAATAGAAGTTAACGTTGCTATTAGGGAACGCGCTTAATAAATAGGAGATTACGATGAAAACTATTCAAGATTATCCAACAATCAATGAGCGACCACCAGAGGGGCTTAAGGGCGACGGAACAGCATTTAAAGTACTAGTTGTTGACGATTCTATGTTCGTTGCAAAACAGCTTGGTCAGATTCTTGCCAGTGAAGGTTATGATGTTGTTGCTACTGCAGTTGATGGAGCAGAAGGTGTTGAAAAATACAAGGAACTTTGCCCTCACGTAGACTTAGTTACAATGGATATTACAATGCCTAAGATGGATGGTATTACCGCTCTTGAACAGATTATGGCTTTTGATAAAAACGCAAAGGTTGTAATGGTTAGTGCTCTTGGAAAAGAGGAACTTGTAAAGAAGTCTCTTATGCTTGGAGCAAAGAGCTATATTGTAAAACCTCTTGACCGCAAGAAGGTTCTCGAAAGAATCTCTAAGGTTCTGGGCTAGTCGCGGAATACCGCAATCAAACTGTCTGTAGTTTTTACTGCGGGCAGTTTTTTTTTATTTATAGGTGTTTTTATGAAATTTGAAAGAAAGAGCGGTGTCTTATTACACCCAACATCACTTCCTGGTACACCAGGTATTGGCACAATTGGAAAGCCTGCTTACGAGTTTATTGACTGGCTTACAGATGCAGGGCAGTCACTCTGGCAGATCCTTCCGCTTGGACCTACAGGCTATGGCGATTCTCCTTATGCATCTTTTTCAACCTTTGCAGGAAACCCTTTGCTTATAGATTTAGATTGCCTTGTAGAAGGCGGCTGGCTTTCAAAAAAAGATATTGTGCCTCCTGAATACATAAAGAAAACCGGTAATGTTGATTTTGGTGCTGTAGTGTGGTGGAAGCTTCCTTTGCTTAAAAAGGCTGCCCAAAACTTTTTAACCGGAAAAGATATTCTGCCCCAAGATGTTCTTGCTTTCAAAGATTTCTGCAAAGCCAAAAAAAACTGGCTTAATGATTATGCTCTTTTTATGAGCATTAAAACTGTTTACGATAAAAAAGCTGCAGAAGAAAAACCTGCAAATTCTATATGGTATGCCTGGTGGCCTAAAAAGCTTGCGCTTCATGATAAGGCTGCCCTGGAGCAGTGGTACAAAGAGAATAAAACAGATGTAGATTCTTATAAAGTAATTCAGTTCTTCTTTGACCAGCAGTGGACTGCTCTTAAAAAATATGCAAATGAAAACGGCATAAGCCTCATTGGTGATATCCCGATTTTTGTTGCGCCGGATAGTGCAGACGTATGGTCTAATCAGAGTCTGTTCCAGCTTACACGCGACGGAAAACCTGATTGTGTTGCAGGCGTTCCTCCAGATTATTTTTGTGCCGATGGTCAGCTTTGGGGAAATCCTTTGTATGACTGGAAAAAAATGAAGGATGACGGCTATAAGTGGTGGATTGCCCGAATAAAACGCGTATTCGAGCTTACTGATGTTTTACGAATAGATCATTTCCGCGGTTTTGAAGCATACTGGTCTGTTCCTGCTACAGAAAAAACTGCCATTAACGGAAAGTGGTGTCCGGGCCCTGGAGTAGATTTATTTAAGGCAATTAAGTCAAGGCTTGGAGATCTTCCAGTTATTGCAGAAGACCTTGGTGTTATTACAGATGAAGTTCGTGATTTACGCGATAAATGCGGTTTCCCGGGTATGAAGGTTTTGCAGTTTGCATTCAGTACAGATGAAGCTAAAGCAAACGGAATGACAAATTATTTCCTGCCACACATGTACGATACAGATAATTGTGTTGCATATACAGGAACTCACGATAATGATACTCTTCAAGGCTGGCTCATGAATCTTAATGATGAACAGCTTGTTCTGGTAGCCCAATATATAGAAGGTTGTGAACTTGATGTTAAGAAAGCAAAAGGCCTTGTTGCAAGTGGAAAGCTTCGTAAAGATATGATTCGTGCAGTGATTGCTTCAAGTGCAGTTTACGCTATAGTTCCAATGCAGGATATCACAGGAGATGATAACAGTGCCCGTATGAACACTCCTGCAACAACCGGTACAAACTGGACATGGAGAATGAAAAAAGGCGACCTTAAAAAGAAGGACGCCTATGAGCTTTCATTTTTATCGTCGCTGTATGGACGAAACCTGTAAACTGTAAGCTAAAATCTGGAATTTATTTCTTTGTCCACTCAATTGCCATTTTACGCAATTCAGCTGCAGACCCGCAGTTAAGCTTTTCTTTCATATTCTCTTTGTGTGTATCAATTGTCTTGATGCTTAACTTGAGTTTTTCGGCAATTTCTACTGTGCCAAGACCTTTTCCAAGCAAAGTAAAAATCTGAAGTTGTCTGTCGGAAAGTGTTGAAATTAAATCAAATGGTTCAGAAGTTTTGTTTACGTTTTTATTCAGCGCTAATTCATTATGTCTTTTTTGTTCTGCTTCGCTAAGATAGATGTTTCCCTGCATTACAGTGTTGATGGCTGTAGAAACATTTGATTCTGCTTCTTCTTTCATGATGTAGCCTTTTGCGCCAGCCTTGAGGGCACGTTCGGCATAATAGCGTTCGTCATGCATTGAAAGTACAAGAACCTTTGTCTGAGGCTTAAGGGCAAGTATATCTTTTATGAGCTCAAGTCCATCTTCCTGTCCAAGATTCAGATCAACAATTGCAAGATCCGGAGAAAGCTCATTCAACATTTTTATTGCTTCATCATGGTCCTTGGCAATGCCGGTAACCTTGTAGATTTTTTGTGTCTCAATAAGCTGCGAAAGGCCGCGGCTAAAAAGAGGATGGTCATCAATAATCAACACAGAATAGTTCATGTATAAAATATATCACAAACTAGAGAAAATTTATATAGAAAAATATATGCTACTCCCGTGAAAAATCGTGGTCGTCTGCGGGCTGAACTTTTTTTTGGAAGAAAGTTTCCGGTTTGCTTTGCAAATCCTCAACTTTCTTCTATGGCTAAGCGCCAAAAAAGTTCAGATGCAGCCGTCCACAATTTTTCACTCCGTAGCATATATTTTTCAAATGTATTCTTTTGGAGATATATTTTATATATGAAAAAAGAAACCAGAAAGGGCGTAATAAAATACAGCATATTGAAAAAAATGCGGAGTGGGGGTTTTGGTTTTTGGG
>JBGVAV010000053.1:0-7959 GCA_045224915.1 Treponema sp. | reverse complement strand
TAATTTCTTCCAGAATGATTTTTATATCTGCCGGTCTTACACACAGAAAAAGAAAATCCACAGACGCAGCAACCTCAGCATTCGACTGACAAAGCTTAGCCCTTCCTTCCATCTCCTGTAGCTTGGCAATAGTTCTGTTGGCAAGATAAAGCGAATCCTTATCTGCAATGCCCGCAGCCAGAAAATTTTCCGCAAGCATTTTTCCCATGCTACCATATCCGATTATTCCGATTTTCATTTCTGGTTCCCTCCCATACCCCAGTTTTCCAGAGGGGGGTCGTTCATCACAATAAAAACATCTGTGGCCGCTATCCCCAGTTTTTCACACAACAACCCGGTGATTTTTTCTATCGCATCTTTTTTCTGCTCGCGACTTCTTCCCGGAAAAATTGTGAGTTCAATAATCATAAAGTTTTCGGTCTTTCCCTCCGGCGCTTCCCACGAGTCCTTTTCATATTCTTCAATTCTCTGAAATCTGTCCCAGTCGGCAATTCCAAAGGCGTCAATCAATCCTTCGTGAATACAATCAAAAACCGTCTTTTTAAAATCTGGAGTTTTCCCAGCAAGCATATTAACTTTTACCAATGGCATTCTTTTTCTCCCTCGTTAATTATCTAATTCCAAAGTCCAGATTAACTGAACTTCATTTTCCAACCCCGGCTCCGATGCGTAGGCATTCGTGTCTATTTTAGAAATAACGGCTCCCTGCTTTCTGTAAAATCTGCAGGCGGTCACATTGTTGTTCTGACTTTCGATTATCATTTTTTTGTAGCCTTTTTCAAGTGCCACGCACTTTGCCTGGTCAAAAAGCTTCTGCCCGATACCCTGATGTTTATATTTATCATCAACGTGGATATCCCACAGAACGCAGGCATCCTTCATTCCACCAAGCATGTATAGATTTGGAGTAGGCCCCGCAAGCGTCAAGGCACCCACAGGCTTATCATCATCAAAAGCCATAAAAAAGTGCCAGGTAGAAATATCAAACTGTTTTTCGTATTCAGTTGCGCGCTCGTATTTTGAAAGGTCCTTTACATAAGGTGTAACAGGAACTTCCACAAACCCAATTCCACCAAGCCCGCCGTCAATCCGTCGCAGCTGTAATTCCGAGCGCACATCAACGTTCATAGGAATTTTGTCGTATAATTCAAAATATGATTTGTCTACCTTTTTTATTGTTATCATAAAAACCTCTTAAGAAATAATCACCTCACATGTTTAAGCATTTCCTGACCAATCAGTTCTGTATCTGGCATTGCCAATAACTCCTGGGCACTAACCCAACGGTAGTCACAGGTTTCACCTTCCTGGAACTTTATGGAATCTTTGGCACAGTCGGTCACACACAAAAAGCGGCAGTGGATACATGTTCCTCCACAAGACCAGTCCAGCTGTTCAAGAGTCTCGGCAATAATTCCCGTCTCTTCACGCAGTTCACGCAATGCACCTTCAACCGCACTTTCCCCCTGCAAAGCCGAACCACCAGCAGTAGCTTCCCACATATTTGGATAAAGTGGTTTGCTCGGATCCCGCTTCATCAAAAGATAAGTTCCGTCCACATGCCTTACAAGAACCTCGCAGACAAGATGATAAACTCCAGCTGGAATTTTATTCTGCTCTTCGCGAACCAAAGAGAGTCCTTCAATTTTTTCAAAATTTGAATTATATGCGTCCCACAGTTCCATTTAAAAATCTCCCTTAAACTCATAATAACATAAAACTCAAAAAACTCCATTACATAACTCGCCGCCGACCTTTCCACAATCTCCACGAACCGTAGGTATCAATCTGGTCTGACATATGCTAGACTCTCAATAGATCAAAATAAAAAGGGCCCGATTCAAAAGAGGTATAAATATGATAGATAATTATGTTACCGGTACGCAGATAAAAACCCTGCGTGAAAATAAAAAGATGACTCAGGAACAGCTGGCTGAAAAAATAAACGTTACTGCAAAAGCTGTGAGTAAATGGGAAACCGGGAACGGATTTCCTGACATAAGCCTGCTGGAACCGCTTGCCGCAGCCCTCGGTATTTCTGTGATTGAATTGCTTTCTGGAAGCTGCATCCGTAATCAAAACAAGAATGCAAACATTGCCAAAAGTCAGTTTTACGTTTGCCCTGTCTGCGGAAATGTGATTACGTCAACTGGAGAAGCAGTAATCAGTTGCTGTGGAATTACGCTGCCACCACAAGCCCCGGAAGAGCCCGATGACGAACACAAAATCAATATTGAAATATGCGAAGATGAATATTTTGTTTCGCTCAATCACCCTATGACAAAAGAGCATCATATTTCATTTATTGCAGCCGTAGCCGACAACGGAATCCAGTTTGAAAAGCTCTACCCCGAAGGTCCTGCCGAAGCAAGATTCAAAATCAGCCGAGTGAAAAAGATTCTGGCGTATTGCAACAAGGATGGCTTATTTGCCTAAGGAATCTCTAATCATCTTCCAGTCCAGACACCTTTTGTAGTTTGGACCTGGAAGCTCGCAGTCTTTATTCCACGGGCGGTCAAAAACCATAACCTTAAGGTCTGGCAGATGATCAAAAAATTTAAAGGCCAGCGGAGAATCCTCAACAGCATAATCAAAATGCATTTTGTAGTAGTCTTCAAGCTCAAGTCCAAAGGTGCTGCCCTTTATAAAATTCTCACGCCCATATTTATTAAGACAATATAACGGCACCCTCTCAAGTCCATGTTCATCAAGCCACTGGCGCGAAGCATCATAAACACTAGACGGACGGCCTGTAATAATTTTTATATCATGTCCCTTATCAATCCAGCTGTTAATTGTTTCAACAGCTCCGGGAGTTTCTTCGTAAGACAAAAGCACCTCTGGTAAATGGCCCTGAACCATCAGCTGGTCATACTTGTCATCTGTCAAAGAAAAAGATTTTTGCAAATTGAAATATTTGATTTTCTCGTAAGGAACATCCACTCCAAACATCTGAGCCGCAAGCTTAGAAAAATAAAGCGCTGTCTCACAAAGGCAATCATCAAAATCAATGTAAATATTCATAAATTTATAATATCAGAAAAATCGAAAAACACAAATATTGCAACAAGGATAGACTATTTGAGCTCAACCGTTAATACATCATTGCTGCTGAGTTCTGGTGCTGCCTTGAGTCCTTTGAGGTAGGCATCAAAAAACTCAAGATGACATTTGCAAAGATTCTGATGCATAACATCGGCGCCGAGTTTTCCTACAACAGACTTCATAGGAATCTGGTGCTTGCTGTCTGCAAAACCTATGTGCTTCATTCCCTTAAAGAGAACCTTGTATATAGGTTTCGTGTGACGCAGATAAACACGAGTAACAACTCTCTCATTATCCTCACAGCTTATCTGCATAAAAGGTTTTGTCTGTGTGTCGTTTGTGTAGTCGCCAAAAAGGCCACCATCTATATTTATTCCACAAGTAAAATCAGGGTTACGGGCACAAAGCGCATAAGCTGCGTTTCCTCCAGCAGAATGTCCACTGACTCCAACTCCTTTTGAAAAATCAATCAGATCAGAGAGATTTTTCTTTGCGTAATCCAGCGCTGCTTCATTATCCTTTATCCATTCTGGAAGACGGCTCATCATATAGCGGCAATATTTCCGCTGGTTCTCATCAAACTTTTTTGCAAGCTCTTCGTCACTACCTTTCATTTTCGTAAGCTTAAGCATTGCAATAAGACCCGGGAGCATTGGTTCATATAACTGGCTGTTCTTTTTATCGGAGTATAAAAAAGTTCCATCATCAAACTCTGTACAAAGTGCTTCGCGAGAGTGCGCAACAGAAATCACAACATAACCCTGAGAAGCAAGCTCTATGCACAAAAAGGAATTTCCTTCCCTGTAAGAATTGTAACCGTGATTAAACATTATGAGCGGAAACTTCTGCCCCGGGATTCGAGGCCCATCTGGATAACATTCAGAAAACTTATCGTCAGGATTTTTTGTAAAGTTTGGAGCAATATGAAAAGTAGCCTTAAGCCCCTGAATCATATTTGGAGAAAGCGCTACAAGCTTTGGAAGCCCCTCCACACTTTCCTTAAGCACAGGATAGTAAACTCTGGCAGCAACACTACGCATTCCACCAGCCGGTAAAACTTCTTCTCTATCGTCGTAGACTGTATAAGTAAAAGTGCCAACCGCATATTGGCCTGTTGGTTTTGGAAACATTTTTTACTCCTTAATTTATCATAACACAAAAATATTAACTTTTCCAAATTTATGACTTATATTTTTTTATGGAGAACACAGACAGCGGGAAGATGTGGAAAGGCTTATGAAGGGATAAAAAACGCCAGCCCCAACCGGAACTGGCGTTCTAATGACATTTTAAAGTGTCCCTATTTAATCAACGAATGATATTCCTGCAGAGACTTAACTCCGCCTTCACCACCGTTACCGTTCTTAACGCTTTCAATACCCTTAACTGCTGCAAGAGCACCGGCAAGAGTTGTGATGTAGCTTACCTTGTACTTCAAACAAGCCTTGCGGATTGTCTTGCGGTCTTCGGCGTAGTTGCGCTGGGCTTTTGGGGTGTTGATTACCAGGCAAACATCTTTGTTCATAATCATGTCGACTACGTCCGGGCGGCCGGCACCAATCTTGTTTACTACTTCGCACTTGATACCGTTTGCATTGTAGAAGTCGGCTGTGCCCTGTGTTCCAACAAGTGTAAAGCCAAGGTCCTTCAAAGTTTTACCGATTGTAAGAACTTCTTCTTTCTGGCCTTCTTTGTTGCTGAGAGAAATAAGAACCTTTTTGTTTTCCCAGGCAGCTGGTGCATGTGGGAGTTCTGAACCGGCAGCTTCTTCTGCTTTGTAGAAAGCGAGTGGGAAGTTTTCGGCAAGCCCAAGAACTTCACCTGTTGAACGCATTTCTGGTCCAAGGATTGGGTCAACTCCAGGGAAGCGGTTCCAAGGCAATACAGCCTCTTTTACACCGTGATATGGGATTACCTTATCTTTAAGTCCGAGTGACTCAAGCGATTCGCCCAACATCATGCGTGTTGCAAGACGTGCCATCTGTGTGTCGCAGACTTTTGATACAAGCGGAACAGTTCGCGAAGCACGAGGGTTAGCTTCGATTACATAAACCTTTCCATCTTCAATTGCGTACTGCATATTCATCAATCCGCAAACGTGGAGGCTTTCTGCAATCTTCTTTGTATATTCTTTAATTGTTGCAAGATTATCAGCTGGAATCGAAACAGGAGGAATTACACAGGCAGAGTCACCAGAGTGAATACCTGCAAGCTCAACGTGCTCCATAACAGCTGGAATGTAAACGTGAGTGCTGTCTGCCAAAGCATCGGCCTCGCATTCCAAAGCATTCTTCAAGAAGCGGTCAATAAGCAATGGACGGTCAGGTGTAACACCAACAGCCTTTTCAACATATTCCTTCAAAGTAGCTTCATCGTAGATTACTTCCATACCGCGTCCACCAAGAACGAATGAAGGACGAATCATAATTGGGTAACCAATCTTATCTGCACAAGCCTTAGCTTCTTCAAAGTCAATTGCCATTCCACTTTCTGGCATTGGGATTTCCAATTTTTCCATCATGTGGCGGAAGAGGTCGCGGTCTTCTGCAATATCGATTGAGTCGATTGAAGTACCAAGAATGTTTACGCCGTTTTCCTGAAGCTCGCGTGCAATGTTGAGTGGAGTCTGTCCACCAAACTGTACGATAACTCCGAATGGCTTTTCTTTTTCATAAATCTGAAGAACGTCTTCTGTAGTAACAGGTTCAAAGTAAAGCTTGTCTGATGTGTCGTAGTCTGTAGATACAGTTTCTGGGTTACAGTTTACGATGATTGTTTCGTAGCCCATTTCTTTAAGCTGCATTGCGGCATGACAGCAGCAGTAGTCAAACTCAATACCCTGACCAATTCTGTTAGGACCACCACCAAGAATCATAATCTTTTTCTTGTTGTCGGTAGCCACGCTCTTGTCCGGAGCATTGTATGTAGAATAATAGTAGTTAGCATTTTCAACGCCGCTTACAGGAACAGCAAGCCAAGCTTCCTTAACACCAAGCTCGTTGCGTCTGTCGCGGATTGCCTTTTCGCTAACCTTCAAAATCTTACTCAAATATTTATCGCTGAATCCGTCTTTCTTAGCCTGAATGAGCAACTTGTCTTCCGGAACGCGTCCAGGATTCTTAAGCATTTCCTCTTCAAGATCAACAAGCTCTTTCATCTGCTGGAGGAAGAACATTTTAACAAAGGTGATTTCGTGCAGCTTCTCCAAAGGAACACCCTTACGGATTGCCTCATACAACTGGAAGTATCTTTCGCTCGAAGCAGTCTTCAACATTTCGCAAAGTTCATCAGCACTCTTCTTATTAAAGTCCTTAGCAAAACCAAGACCTGGGCGACCGTTTTCCAAACCGCGGATAGCCTTCTGGAAGGTTTCCTTAAATGTCTTACCAATAGACATAACTTCACCAACAGCCTTCATTGAAGTTCCAAGCGAATCTTCAACACCTCGGAACTTTTCAAATGCCCAGCGGGCAAACTTCAATACAACATAGTCTCCATCAGGAGCTCCACCCGGAGTATATTTTTCCAAAGTACCGTCACGCCAGTAAGGAATCTCATCCAAGGTCATTCCACTTGCAAGCTTTGCAGAAATCAACGCAATTGGGAAACCAGTAGCCTTAGAAGCAAGTGCAGAAGAACGTGAAGTACGAGGGTTAATTTCAATAATAACAACACGACCAGTTTTTGGGTTATGTGCAAATTGAACGTTAGTACCACCAATAACACCAATGCTTTCAACAATCTTAAATGCATCGCGCTGGAGACGGGCCTCCAGTTCTTTATCAATAGTCATAAAAGGAGCCGAACAGAAAGAGTCACCGGTATGAACACCAACAGCATCAATGTTTTCAATAAAACAGATTGCAATCATCTGATTCTTAGAGTCGCGGACAACTTCAACTTCAAGCTCTTCCCAACCAAGAATAGACTCTTCAATCAAACACTGATGAGTCATAGAAAGATCAAGACCATTTGCAACAATAGTGCGAAGCTCTTCAACGTTGTAGCAGAAACCACCACCCTGGCCGCCCATAGTATAAGCAGGACGAACAACAAGTGGGAACCCGATTTCTTCAGCAATCTTTTCAGCACCTTCTACAGTGTGACAGATTCCGGAACGTGGAGTTTCAATTCCAAGACTCTTCATAGTCTCCTTAAAAATCTCACGGTCTTCACCACGTTCAATAGCATCAAGATTAACACCAATAACCTTTACGCCGTATTTATCAAGAACGCCGGCCTTATTAAGCTCGCAGGCCATATTCAAACCAGTCTGTCCTCCAAGGTTAGGAAGAAGAGCATCAGGACGTTCCTTTTCAATAATCTGTGAAAGTCTTTCAACATTCAATGGCTCAATATAAGTAGCATCTGCCATTACCGGGTCAGTCATAATAGTAGCCGGATTTGAGTTTACCAATACAATCTTGTATCCCTGTTCGCGAAGGGCCTTACAAGCCTGAGTTCCCGAATAGTCAAACTCGCAGGCCTGTCCAATAACAATCGGTCCCGAACCAATAATCAAAACTTTGTTGATGTCTGTTCTTTTCATAATCTATATAACTCCTATAATAACCTGTGCAAAAAAAAAGCGAGCCCTTAAAAAAGACTCGCCAATGAATTCAAATAAAAATAGTATGAACAGTGTTTTTTATATTGAGAATCATCATGTCAAAACACGCTTCAGTTTTCATACTGAAATCAAATATTATCAGAAAACCGCAAATTATTCTAGTACTATAGAAAAGCTTTTTGACATCCCCACGCTATATTCTTTTGACATTCAGCGCACGAATTGCATTCAAAACCGCAATCACCATAACACCAACATCTGCAAAAATTGCGAGCCACATGTTAGCAATACCTAAGGCTCCAAGAGCAAGACATGCAAACTTTATAACAAGCGCAAACCAGATA
>JBGVAV010000052.1:0-2298 GCA_045224915.1 Treponema sp. | reverse complement strand
AAAAGATGATAAATAACTACAATCAGAACTGTAACCCATCGGATATTATCAACCCACTGTTTTCTCATTTTCTCCTCCAAAACTCCGTTTGCGATTGTATAACAAATCTCACTATTTACAAAGCCATCACATAAATCTGGCAGGGATTGGCTTCGTCCCAGAGATTTATGATTTTCATTTATCGTCCATTTTATTCAGTTCCATATATGCGAAGACATTCGGATCTTCTCCCAATGCTATTACATGCTCAGGCATTTCTTTACGCCTTCTTCTGTTTCTTGCAATCCTCCCGGCCAGATATATTTCATAACATCCGCATCAGCCCAGAGTCCTTGAATATTTTTTATATCATCATATGTTGATTCTTTTATTTCAATCATTTCAATTTATTATATCAGAAAACTAAGACAGATGTTATACTCAAAATGGACAAGAATTCAAATCCTTTAATCCACAATCCAACTTTTCTGTGCGGTATTAAAAATCTTATCATCAGGGGTCAGCTCGCCGATTAGCAGCGGAGAATCAGGATTATGTAATTTCATATTTTCCAGAACAAGTCTGGAATCTGCATTTGCATAACAGTAGCGGCACAGATGAGCGCAGGAATTGTAAGCTCCAATATCTCCGTTTAAAAAACAGGCACATTCTTTTCTTGCAGAATTCTTTTTAGGAACTTTAAGATTTTTACCAGCAGCTTTTTCGAGTACTGCTACAGTCTGACAGCCGGAACAATCCGCACCAAACTGCTCGAGTTCTTTTCCTTCGGCACAAGGACGCAAGGTCATTCCATATTTAGTGGCAATTTCAACAAAGGCTTTTCCAAGAGTAAGCCTCTCCTCCTGCGTTACCTCCCGGGCTTCGGGAAAATTACGTTTCACCTTTGGATACAAATCTATAAAGCTGATTACAGCAATTTTCGTTAAGCCACAAAGCCTGCGTGCAATATTTTCAAATGCCTTAAGATGATATGGAACTGTATATTTTTCGGAGATAAAAATCGGATCATAACGCCAGCCGACTTTTTCCGCTCCAAGACGTTTTCCAAGTTCAATAATAGCATCTGCGACGGCGGCCTTTTCCGGCACGTTCGGTTCAATCTCTTTTCCATACGGCGTGAGCGAAACATACCACCACTGATTATATTTTGAAAGCTCATTCCAGAGCTCTTGGTTTTGCAAAACAGGCAGGGGATTTTTTGTACAGAAAGTAATCAAATCAACAATCTGAGGATTCAGTTCATAACGCGAAACCGACGAAGGATAAAACGGATTTCTAACCATCACATACCCTTCTTTTAGCCGATTCAAAAGCCACTGAGAATAAAATGCCGGAATGTCAGTTCTCTGTCCTGTCTGGATTATCATTTTTTACTAAGCACCTTCTTATAAATCTCAAGATCCTTATTTCCAAAAACATTGAAGACAACTTTCTTTATGCTGGATTCTGGATTTTCTGACAGCCACTTTTCTACAGTCTCCACTGCAATCTGGGCGGCAAGGTCAGCAGGGAATCTGAAAACTCCTGTAGAAATACAGCAGAAGGCAACTGATTCCAGCTGATTTTGTGACGCAGTTTCAAGGCAGTTTTTGTAGCAGTTTTCAAGAAGAAGCTTTTCGCGAGGACCCACACTTGTGTAAATAATGGGCCCGACAGTGTGCAAGACATAGCGGCTTGGAAGATTAAAGGCCGGAGTGATTTTGCAAAGTCCGGTTCCTTCTTCGTGCCCCTGCTTTTGCATCAGCTCGTTACAGGCAAGCCTGAGCTGAATGCCCGCAAAGGTATGAATGCAGTTGTCGATGCAGATGTGAAGCGGCGCAAAGCATCCAAGCAAAGCAGAGTTTGCAGCATTAACAATTGCATCAACTTTTAGCGTGGTGATGTCGCCCTGCCAAAGATAAAGCTGCCCGCGGTTGTTGAGTTTATCAAAACCACCTGCTTCACGTACTGGCTTTAAATCTGCAACATCCGTAATCCCCCGCTCTTTATTAACCTGCTGCAGGTACTCATCCTGTATTCTCAAAAAGTCTTCGCTAATGGAATATGGACCACGAATATTCATCAAAGCCCGGAGTATATCGCGCTGACTTTTTTCATCATCAGGAATCACAAAGCCGCCTTCATTTCCGGGCACAAGCCCCAGCTTAAAGCCTGCACTACCCTTATCTTCTTTGAGGAGTTCTGTTATCAAATATAATCTGCGCTCTTCCTGTGTCATAAGCTTTTTAAAACCTCGTAGATATCATTATTTACGCAAATACTCTGTTTTTCAATCTCGCCGGGAACCTCTGCCTCACC
>JBGVAV010000051.1:0-36567 GCA_045224915.1 Treponema sp. | reverse complement strand
CATAATTTCCCTCATCATCATAAATTGCAGAATAAGTTCGACGCTGAGGGCCTGAAGGTCCTGTATTATTTTCTGTTAAAAAATCCGACGCCATTGTAGAAAAATCCGGATGAGTTCCGTCAAACTGAGTATCAATTAATTCGTGATGAGCATGATAAAGACGGTTATTATTTTTATCGACAATCGAAATTACATCAATGTCGGGCAGGTCTTCTACCACCGAATCCATATAACTTGTTAGTTCTGCCTTACTCATGTCCTTTGCAAAATGATAAAGTCTTGTCACAAGCTCCGAGGTGTCCTGCAGCGACTGATTAAAAGCTTTGTCGTTTGACGAAATATTTATAGCCATTCCGCCAAGCGTCAGCAAAATTGTAATTCCAATAATTAATGCAAGCTGATTTCTTTTGATTTCTTTTCTAAGTGCGTTCAGGGTTTTTCGGCTCAAGGTAGATTTCATAATTCCATATTATAGTAAATTTTCTTTTTTTGCATACTTTTGAAAGTTAAAAAAATTTACTTTTATAAAGTAAAGAAAATCCCGGCGCAAAAGTGATTTTAAAACTTTCAAAAAATTGAATGATTTTTTTTATGCGCTATTATGTTGGTAACCTTAAAAAGAAACATAAAGCGAGGAAAAATAAAATGGAATTTGGACATCTTTTTGAAGCATTAATGCTGATTTGTTTTGGCTTTTCGTGGCCGCTGAATGTTATCAAGGCTTACAAAGCTCGTACCGCAAAAGGAACAAGTCTGGCATTTATCTTCTTAATAATAACAGGATACATTGCAGGCATCTCTGCAAAGTTTATAAATCATCAGTTTAATTACGTGCTTGCAGTTTACTTTTTGAATCTTGCAATTGTTATGATGAACGTTTTAGTTTACATCAGAAACAAAAGTCTTGATAAAAAAGCTGCTGCAAAGAATCAAATACAAATTATAAAAACAAAGACCGCCGGTAACGGACAAACACAGGAGGAAAATATGAACTACACTTATTCACTTGATGAATTTATTAATCCAATGGGACAGAGCAAGAAAGAAGAAAAGAACTCTGTTATTCTGCTTGGAAACGGACTGGACACAAAGATTCCTGTTCAGAGTCTTGGAAAAGAATTTAAATTCAATTTTAAGATTTACAACAAGAGCTGCGAAAAGCTTTCGTTTGAAAATGTGCAGGAATATTTTTCTAACGCCGTTGCACCGCTTGCTCCAGAAGGCATTATGATTCACCTTGGCGAAAACGACATCAACCTTTGTATGAACAACAGCGAGTTATTCGACACTAACTATCTTGATTTTATTAAGCAAGTAAAGAGCTGTAACAAGAAGTGCCGCATTGCTTTAGTCTCTGTTGCAAATCCTCAGAATAATAAAGTTATCAGTCAGATGAACCGCCGCATCAAGGCAATTGCCGATTCTGAAAAATGCAGCTTTGTAAATCTTGATAATGCACATCTTTGGAATCCCGCTGCAACAAAAGCTGCAATTGAGTTTGCACACAGCATGGGCTTGAACACAAGAAAGCCTTTAAGCGATGTAGCAGAAATTCTTTACAGCTATGAGTTTAATGTTTTGAATGAAAATACTGCAACTACACATCTTGTTGGATAAATAACGGGGCTTGTTGCCCCTACCCAACATATTCAGCAACAATACTCTGAACTGGGCCAAGGTAACTTGGTCCAAATAAATTCAGATGATTTAGCAGTTGATATAAATTGTACAGGTCGCGTCTGTCTTCGTAGCCTGGCTGGAGCGAGTGTGCCTCGCGGTAGGCCTCATAAAACACAGGAGGGAATCCTCCAAAAAGTTCTGTCATTGCAAGGTCTACTTCTGCGTGCCCAATGTAGCAGGCTGGATCAATCAGCATAGCTTTTCCATCTGGTCCGCACATTACGTTTCCGTTCCAAAGGTCGCCGTGAACAAGACTTGGATGTTCCGGTTCCACAAGAAAATCTTCCAGATGATCCAGGAGCTTTGTGTTTGCTTCGCGGTCGCTGCTTGTAAAATATGAATCGGCAGCTTTGAATTGTGGAGCAAGCCTGTTATCACGGAAGAATGAAATCCAGCTTTGGCATGGTGTATTTTTTTGCGGACGTGCACCTACAAAATTATCTTCAAAAAATCCAAAGGTTTTGTCTTGTGTTGGCGCGTCGTGCATAACTGCAAGATTGCGTCCAAGCTCTTCCCAATAATCCACACGCTTTTTGCCGCTTTCAATATATTTCAATAAAAGAAAACTATAACCTACGTCTTCGCCATCGTCTGTGCCTGTACACAGGATTTCCGGAGTTCCTATAGCTCCCGTGTTTGCAATTGCTGTAAGCCCTGCCGCTTCTGCTGTAAAAAACGCAGCATTTTGTTTTGCATTTGCTTTCATAAAAATGCGTTTGCCGTTATTCAGAGTAAGGGCATAGGCCTTATTTATGTCACCGCCAGAAACCCTGTCTGTCTGTGCAATTGCAACAGAGGTTCCAAAAAGATCAACAAGTGCCTGAGCCAGAGAATTATAGTTTGGAGGAAGAGAAATATTCATGGGGTTATAATAACCCCAAAAACTTATGGTGTCGACCCCTGAACTACAAACTTAACAATTCAATAGCCCTGAGCATTTGTAAGTCTTGACTAACAGATGGGTTTAGAATCAGGTTTTCTGTGGCCGGTACTATACCTTTTCCTTCGGGAATATTTCCTTGAGGATCACAAACTTTTTGCACAGAAATTGAATACTTCCATCCGTTTACAAGGCATCGTTCAAGAGAAAGAGAGAATACTCCGCAGGTATGATTTCCAACCTGAACAACATGTGGCTGCGAAGTCATTGCCATTGAAAACTCTTCACCTGCGCTCATCGTCTGTGCATTTGTCAAAAGAATCACAGGCTTTGTATATTGCCAGCTTCCCTTCTTTTTAATTTCAAGCTCAACGCCTGAGCCAAAGTCTGCGGCTCCTTTCCCATTCTTTGTTTTTGAAATTGCATAAACTTTATTCTGTGCACAAAAACGTCCTGATATGCGCGACACGTTTCCTGTAAGTCCGCCGCGATTTCCTCTAACATCAAGAATCATACAGCGTGTATTTTTTAATTCTTCAAGAGCAACGTCAATGTCCGAAGCCCAATCCTGTTTCTGGTTAATGCCTGTCTGCCCGCTCGAAAAAGCTGCAATGTGAATATATCCAACCGTGCTGTCTGTTTTGAGTGTGCCATAAGTTATAATATCGTTGCCACATTTTTTTGGATTTTCAACAAACTCACTGCACACTTGAGTAAGCGAAAAATTATCTGGGATAACATTATCTTCTCCAGAATTCAAACAACCGATTGGAGCCTTTACATAAACGTGCGCATCATTAAGCGGATACAAAAGCTGTTTTAAAACATCCAGAAATTCTTTGTCTGTCATGTCTTCACGAACAAGCGGTCTGCATTTTTTATATTGCTCTTCCCAGTCAACTCCACGTACTTCAAACAAAGCATAAGTTTCGTTGTAATCGTTCCACAGGGAATCAAACATTTGTTTATAACTAAGGTCAGGAGTTTTTCCAAAAAAGAAGGAACAGGCCTGCAGCGGAATAGAAATAATTATCAATAAAAAAATCAATGCAAAATGGTTTGTTTGTTTCATAAGTGAGCTCCTTAAAAAATTATTGAAATCAAAGTTTTAAGACTGCCGTCCAGATAATACAAAGGACGTTCTTTTGGAACAGCAATTCTTGAATATTCAAAAGTCACGCCAAGCCCTGTTGAAAATTTTTGTGAAGCCTGGATCTTATATTCAAAATCAAGAAGTAAACTTTGATAATTATGAAGGCTTAAGAGTTTTCCAAGCGTAAAGATTTTCATAAAATCTTCTTCGGCATATTTCATAAGCTCGGCATCACAACCTGCAAAAGGCGGACGCACACCAAAACCTATAAGCGGCATGGAGCCTGCAAGAAAAAGTGAGTTCCTGTCATCAATTGTGCATTTTAAAACAGAAGCCGGGCCAACAGAAATCAGCCCTGTGATAGACGGATAATGTTCAAACTGAAGATACGCATTGCATGCAAAATTTCCGCCCACATATAATTCAAGCTTTTCGTTTTGCCAAATATCATAAACCGCATCATACTGCAAACGAATCCGATGAAACGAAAGATTGCTTTGTGAGCCTTCATAATATGACTCGCCGGAAATTGGATCATAATTTTTGTAAACAACAGCAGTATTTGTCATGGCCGAATCTGGTTGCGCAAAAAAATAATCTGCCGTAATTTTATGTAAAAAATCTTCTGAAAAGATTTTTGTATCAAGCTGAAATCGTGGGGCTATAATTCCCTGCGAAATATTTGAAAAAGTTGATTCCTTGTAAAGTCCAAAATTCCAATTTATGGATAAGGTCAGCTCCACCTGATTTTTTGTTTCATCTGCAAAAATCCCGGCGCTCATTATCGAAAATCCGATAATTGCCTGGATGTATTTTTTAAATTTCATAAAAATCCTCCTGAAAGTTTCTAACACAAGAATACTTTTAGAAAGACAATAAAGATATTGGGGAATGTACTGAATTTTTAAGAAAAGTAAAAATCAGGGTAAACCCTTAGTCGTTTTGCAGGCGTGAAAAAAGCTCCAGTCTGTTTTTTACACCAACTTTTCTGTAAATATTTGCAAGATGTGTTTCGATTGTTTTTTCACTTACAAATAGGGCTTCGGCAAGCTCCTTGTTTGATTTTCCATTTAAAAGTTCAACAATGATTTCCTGCTCGCGTTTTGTAATTGAAAAGTTTTTTATAAAATCATCCTTAAGAGTTTTTTCGGTTTTTGAAATTGGCGATGAAAAATAAAAATGATAGAACACATGAAAAACTAAAAGCGAAATTGAAATTATAAAAATGAACGGTGCGCTGTGAAGCACAAACGAAAGAACAAGATTTAAAGCCGCAAGAACGAGAATAATCCATTTTTCTTTTCGGAACACACCGGTATCTATACGCTTAAAAAAGATGATGCTTATAAGAAGCGCAAAGCCTGTTGGAATCCACAGGCCCAGAAGATTTAAGATAAACGCTGGGTTTGAAAATTTCGTCAAAAAAATCAGCGCAAAGGCAAAAACAAAAATGACCAGCGAGTACCCACAAATAAATTTCCTTATTGTAGCACTGCTACTTATATGAATTACATCAAATGTAAAATTGATTATACCAAACGAAAAAAAGAGCGAAAGAAAAGCCCCTAAAATGCAGAGAGGAAGTCGCTCTGTAAGCGGACTATGAATTAAAGCATAAAAGTTATTTGCGCTTAACATAAAAAATGTAAGCAGAATTAAAAGGACATGCAGAAAAAAGAATTTTTTATATCTGAGGAAAAATAAAAATGAAATCAGAACTGCCGCAAAAGAAAAAATGCAGGCCAGAAATAAAATAATTTCTTCCAAAGCTTAAGTGCTCCTCTTATGATAGTATATCATATTTTATAAACTATTGGTTGTAAATAATTTCCCTTCGTTATCATTACGCTCTATATGAAGTTTTTCATTAGTGATTTTTGCAAGAAAAGCTCTGTCATGACTAACTACAACAAGCGCGCACGACAATGAAACCAACGCATTTTCCAGCGCAAGAACACTTGTGATATCCATGTGATTTGTAGGCTCATCAAGAATCAAAAGTGAGAGTGGTTTTTCAATCGCAAGGGAAATCATCAGCTTTCTTAGTTCGCCTGGACTAACAGAACCTTGCTGAAGATTTTCTGGTTCACTGCCAAGACGATACAAAGTTGAAAGGACATCTCCCCGTTCATCATCTTCGAGCTCCTTAAATTGAGAAAGAATCTCTTGCTGTTGTTCTTCCGGGATTTCCTGTGGCAAGTACATTACTTCTTTTGTTCTGGCTGATTTTTCAAGCTGGGAAATCAGATGTTTTATAAAAAGAGTTTTTCCTGTTCCGTTTTGGCCGGTGAGTGCAAGCTTTGAATCTGGCGTAATTACTATACGTGGAATGTGAAGCTTGTAAGCGTCTTGTTCTTCGGAAGCGAGAATGTCCGTTTCTTCCAGGACAATAGGTTTTGCAAAGTTTACGTTTTCTACAGAAAATCCTTCTTTTCGTTTTAGTGATTTTTTTACAGCATCACGCGAAGCTTCCGTTCTGGCAATCTGATTTTCAAGATGCGCTTTTGCGTCTCCAGTAGTTCTGTCTTTTCCGCTTATTCTGGCAACATCAATTTTTTGTTTTGCATCATGATCTTTTGAATCAATCGATTTTTTTGCAAGCCGATTTTTGGAACGTTCATTTTCTTCTGCAAGCTTCTGACTTCTTTGTTTTTCGGACGAAGCCTTTGCATCAAGCTTTTCCCATTCACCACGATTGTACGATGCATTCTGTTGGCGAAGCTCCAATGCCTTTGTGAGTCCTCCCTGATACGTTTCACAAACTATACAGTCGCGTCCACCAGAAAAAGCACGTGCTTCGTTATAAAGATAAACAGTTCTTTTACAAAGAGAATCTGTAAATCCACGGTCATGGCTTACCATAATTCCAGTTCCATTAAAAAGCGCGAGCGTATCACAAATCATGCGGACAGTTGCTTCATCAAGATGATTTGTAGGCTCGTCCAGAAGAAGAACAGCAGGATGTTCAGCAAGCGCACAGGCAATTTGAATCCGTTTTTTTTCACCACCCGAAAGTGAATCATAACGGCCAAGCATTTCTTCCGTTACATGAAGCATAGAGAAAAACTTGCGCACTTCATTATCATCACTCCAAAAAACTGAATAAAGATTTTCAGGAATCTCGGCAGTTTCCTGAGGACAGTAAATTATTTCGCCACCATCATCTCCGGCTCCAGAAATCTTTCCGTTGTCTGGAACAAGTATCCGAGCAATCAGCTTAAGCAGCGTACTTTTTCCACAACCGTTGCTTCCAGCCACACAAGTCCAGCCTTCGTAAAACTGCAATGAAAAATCTTCAAACAAAGTAACATGAGAAGTTGGATATGAAAAATAAAGCTTTTGAATTTGTAATGACATTATGACCTCCAGAAGAAGTCAGCATTCAGAAAACAAATGTGCGGGAAAATTCAACGAACGGATTCGCAACACATCAACAAACTTATTACTGTAACTGACTTCCAAAAAAATGAAATCTCAAAAGAGAATTAAAAATGTACGGAAATCAGATTTACAGTCTCATCGGCAATGTGTCTCCTTAATGAAAGATGGTTCATTTTATTATGAAAAATAATTTGATGTCAATAATTGTATGTCATTACGAGCGAAGCGAAGCAATCCACGTAGCGAAATGACATTCATATATTATGTTTTTATGTTATAATATTTTCATGGAAAACCGTCCAGATTTTTCTGAAATACAGACTTTTGAAGAATTCTCAAAATATTACTGGTATCGCGAAGAGCTCCAAAAAATTTGTAAACAACTTGGCATTGATGCGAGCGGCATGAAAGTAGAATTGAATCACAACATTGAAGAATATTTTAAAGGAAATCTGATTCAAAAAACAACAAAGAAAACTTCTGCATCAAAAAAATCCGAAGATATCCCGCTAACCTTAGAAACTTCCCTCATTGAATGTAACTTTAGATTCAGCCAACGCATGAGAGATTTTTTTTCTGAACAGACTGGTATCAAAAATTTTAAGTTCAACACCGACATGGTAGCTACAGCCAAAAAAGTCCGCGAAACAAATGACACAACGGTTACCCTTGGTGACCTCCTGAATATTTACTACGGCCGCAAAACCTACGCTACCTATGATAAATCCTGTTTGCAATGGAATAAGTTTGTTCAGGATTTTTGTGCAGACCCAGCAACAGAAATCTTTCCAAATAAACTCCAGGCCGCCGCCCGCCTTTGGAAAACAGTCCGCGAGTCAACACGTGAAAAAGTTTATAAACATGAGTTACTGGAGCTATTAAATGAAAAATGATCTCTTAGAAAATATCGAAAAACTCCATACCACTCCCATGGGCGTAGACCGAATCCGTTGTAATCTTTCGCTTGGTGATGATGTGAAAGATGTTGTTGAATGGTGTCGGCAGAAAATTTTAGATGCCCACGCAGACATCTCTCGCCAGGGAAAGAATTGGTATATCAAAATTGATGGATGTGTTATTACCGTAAATGCGTACAGTTTTACAATAATTACTGCACATTAAAAATAGATCTTATTCTTCGAACCAATTCTCTATCATAAGATTAGAGTTCTCTACAATATCTTTAAAATCAGACACGTTTCGAGTTACTAAAATCAGATTATTTGAAATGGCTATTGATGCAATCATCAAATCAAATTTTTGTGCAGGAGAACCTTTTGTTTTAAGTTGTTCATATAAATCAGAATAGATATTGGCTGCACTAGCATCAAAGGGAAGTATCTCAAACTGCTTTTGTACACTTTCTATGTAATAATCAAAAAGACAGGTCTTCCTTTTTCCATCTGTCATTGTTTTCATACCAGAAAGTATTTCTGCCCAAGTTACTGAACTTATACATGAATATTCCAAATTATCTGCAATTTTTTGAAGCACATTTTTATTTGGGGCTAGCTTTGAAGGCTCAGAAACAATATTCGTATCAAGTAAATAAATATTCATCTGCCCCTCGCTTATGAAAAATCTTCAGGATGACGGATTGTAAAATCATCTTCTTTTTCACGTTCAAAAATTGCATCGACTTCAGAGTTAGACAAAAGACAATCTGCATATTTATTTCGCCAGGCATTTAGTCCATCCAGATATTTCTGTTTTCGTTTAAGCTTTTGAATTGCATCTTTTCCATTTATAAAGGCGACAGGTTTTCCATGACGAGTAATCTGAATTTCTTCATTTTTCTCTTCAACAAGGTGAAGAAAAAATGGCAGCCGATTTTTAGCTTCCCCAACAGAAACTATTAGCATATAGGCCTCCTTATAATTTGGCTAAAATATTAGCTTTTTAGCTATTTTATAAAAGTATACGATAATTGTGAAATTGTCAAATTTGTATAACCTTGATTTTTAAAACTATAAAATCCCCAGTTTTGTATTTACTGTAAACGCTTTTAGTTATACGATAATTACAGCGCATAAGGAATGAAATATGAAAAAGCATAAAATTCTTAAAGTGATAATATTATTCTGGTGTTTCTTTATTGGATTGGGGGCGCTTTGGGGTGGAACCGCAATGTTAATTAAACCTGATGGAAGCATTCTGCATATGCAGAGTTTGCTGCCATATTTTGCGGTTTTACCTTTTTCGGATGTTTTGTTTCAAGATTATATTTTTTCGGGAATAATGCTTATTCTTGTTAATGGAGTTTCGAACATCATTGCCGCAATCCTGATTTTGAAAAACAAAAAGACTGGTTTTGTTCTTGGAACAGTTTTTGGTTTTACTCTCATTCTCTGGATTATAATTCAGTTTATAATTTTCCCTCCAAACTTTCTTGATAACGCCTATTTTACTTTTGGAGTACTTCAACTGATCATTGGCTACATGGCTTTGGTTTCTTTTAATCAGATAAACTTTAAGTTTGATGAAAAAGATTTTCCAAATGTCGCTGCAGAATCAAAAACCCTCGTAGTCTATTTTTCAAGAATGAATTACACAAAAACCATCGCTTATAAAAAGGCAGATCAGGAACATGCCTGCATAACAGAAATAAAAACAAACGAAAGAACGCAGGGAACCCTGGGCTTCTGGTGGTGCGGACGTTTTGGTATGCACAAATGGCCTATGCCAACTCTGCCGTTATCTGTTAATCTGGAAAGCTTTGAGCGCATTATTATTGTTACACCAATCTGGGTTTTTAAAATGTGCGCTCCAATAAGAGATTTTATCCAGAAAAATGCTGATCTTCTCAAACAAAAAGAAGTCGAAGTTGTTTTTAATCATTTTAATCCGTGGTTGCCAAAGGGTGCTGTAAAAGAAATAGAATCTTATATAGCCGTTAAGAAAATCGATTCTTATACAACAATGTTAGGTCATACTTTTAAGTAGCACTGGTTGGAGAAAATGCATTTTGTAAACGCCAAGACAATCCTTACTCCTCACAGTATGAACATTTACCGGGGATGTTCGCACGGCTGTATCTATTGTGACTCTCGAAGCAAGTGCTATCAGTTTACGCATGAGTTTGAAGATATTGAAGTTAAGCAGAATGCACCCGAGCTTTTGGAAGAAGCGCTGGCGAAAAAACGAAAGCGCTGTATGATTGGAACAGGCAGCATGGGTGACCCTTATATCCCGATTGAAAAGGATCTTGGCCTCATGCGCCGATGTCTTGAAATAATTGACCGATACAATTTTGGTTCAACGCTCATAACAAAATCTGATCTTGTCCTTCGCGACCTTGATATTCTTACACGCATAAACAACAAAACAAAGGCCGTTGTTCAGATGACGCTCACCACAGCCGACGACCAACTTTGCCGCAAAATTGAACCTGGTGTTTGCCCTACAAGCCGACGCTTTGAAGTTTTATGTGCCTGCCGCGATGCCGGGATTCCTACTGTTGTTTGGTTCAGCCCGCTCTTGCCTTTTATAAATGATACGCAGGAAAACATAGACGGTATAATTGATTACTGTGCGCGTGCCGGCGTAAAAGCAATTCTTTGTTTTGGAATTGGACTTACCCTGCGCGAAGGCAACAGAGAATATTTTTACAAAGCATTAGACCGACATTTTCCAGGATTAAAGGATCGTTATATAAAAACCTTTGGTTACAATTATGAAGTTTCCAGTCCGCGCGCCCATGAACTATATATTTATTTAAAAGAACGCTGCCGGCAAAACAAAATCATGCTTGGTACCGACAGCGTTTTTAAATGGATTGAAGAGTTTCCGGAAAGGGAGAACTTGCAGCAGAGTCTATTTGATTAAGCGCAAGGCAGAGCTATCTATGTCCTCTACTTTTGAAAATCCTGTTGAACTCATTATAAAACGAAGCTCGTCATTTACGTTCTTTACAAAATTCTTTACGCCTGCCACGCCCTCTTTTTCAAGCCCAGGAAGCATTGAACGTCCTACAGCTGCTGCATCTGCGCCAAGGGCCAGGGCCTTATAAACATCTGCACCGCTTGCAATTCCGCAGTCTACAAAAATCTGAACGTTACGGCCTGCAAGGGCTTTTTTAATTTCAGGCAGAATCATCATTGGAGGAACAGCATAAGGAACTCGTCCGTGATGATGACTGACAATGATTGCACGGGCTCCTGCGTCTGCACACTTTACCGCATCTTCCACACTCAAAACTCCTTTTACAACAAACGGAAGCTTTGAAGAAGAAATATACGAAGCAAGCATATCCTGAGTCTGAGCTGCCATTTCTTCGCCTACGCAAATATCATAACCGGTCATTCCAAAAATATGGTCTATGTCCATTCCTATTCCAAAGGCGCCGTTATCTTCTGCAAACTTAAACTGATCACGAACTTTTGCATTATCTGCATACGGCTTTACGATACGCACTGTTTTTGCACCTGTTGCAAGGATTTTTTTGAACATATCATTTTCCATCATGCCAACAAAATTCAAAATATTGCTTTCTTTTGCAGCAATGGAATACTCTTCAAGACCTGTTAATTCACGGCTATCATAGTTTTTAAGGTGAGAAAAGGCAGGTGTAAGCACCGGACTGTCAAATTTTTCGCCCAAAAGCGTAGTAGTTGTATTTGCAGCTACTGAGTCTATCAGCTTTTCCTGGATTAAAATTGAATCCATATAGCGCGCTGTGATTTCATTTGCATCAGAGAGTCTTGTATAAGCCATTGAGCTCCTCCTTTAAGTATCCCATATATTTAATATACTGTTCATCAGTGTTCAAATGTTCAAGAATTACAGGCATATCTGGGTCAAGCGCATTCATTTTTTCTACATAATGTCTGAGCGGAAACTCGCCGTCACCAGGCCCACATTCTTCAAGACGGATTGTGTACTGCTCTGCCAGATGAACATCTTTTATATGACAGCTGCGGATTTTATTTCCAAGCAGACTAGCACATTCATCTACAAACTCTTCTGCATTAAAATATCTGTCTGCAGAATTAATCATATTTATAATATCCATATGGATTGCAAATCTGTCGCGGTCAACTGCTTCTAGCAGGCGCAAATATTCCTGTGGACCAGTCGGAATCATCCACGGCATTGGCTCGAGCGTAAAGTATGTGTTTTTTACATTTGCACGATCTATAATTTCCTGAACCATTGCAACAGTTTTTTTCCAGGCCTCGGCTGTAAAGTTTTCCCTGTAGCCACCATCCCAGCGAGGACCAAAAGCACCGGCAACATTTACTGCACAACGGGCACCCAGGAAATCTGCAAGTCTCAGTTGGTTTACGCAATAGTCCATGTTAGCCTTGCGTTCATCAGGATCACCAGCCAGCGCATTTCTCCAGATTCCAACTTCTGCAATTGTGAGCCCTGACTTTTCTGCTGCTTCCTTGTAAGCAATGATTTTCTTTTCATCATCATTGCAGTTAAGCGGAAAATTTACTGTTGCACACCCAAGTTTTACCTGATTACGAGCCCATTCTTCCGGTGAATTATGATATAGAGGGGATGATGTTCCAAGTCTCATTAATATCCAATCTCCTTAAATACTTTATCAAGCAATTCTGCATTTTTAATTGAAAACTCCGGCGTAACAAAAGGCTTTTCGTTTCCCAAAATGCATTGGTTCAACTGCTCAAGCTCAAGTGCATAGTTATGAGGAACAGAAATTTTGCGTTCAATTACTTTATTATCGCTCCAGCCGTTTTCTACAATTTTATACGAAACCTCGCCTTCCTGGTTGTATTCAACATCAGAACGGATTGAACCTTTTGTTCCGTGAATATAAAGTCTGTCAAAGCGTGAGTTTGTATTATGTCCAAGAATCATTCCAATATTAAAGCTTGCACGCACACCATTTTTAAAACGAAGGATTGCTGCAGTATTAACATCAACAGCCTCATCAGAAAACTCTGCAACAGCCTTTACAAAATCAGGATCAGAATCAATCAGCGACAGAATCATTGTTGAACAGTAGCAGCCAAGGTCATAAAGCGCACCACCACCAAGCTCCTTATGAAGACGGAAGTCCTCCTCATAACCCTGAGTAATAAATGCAGATTCAATATAATCAACATCGCCAATCACACCGCTGGCAATATCATCCTTTAAGCTTTGAACATAAGGACTGTGCAGGTAGGCATAGGCCTCCATCAAATAAACGCCATTCTCTTTTGCACACTCATACATTTCGCGGGCTTCTTCAGCATTAAGGGCAAGTGGCTTTTCACAAAGCACATGCTTTCCGCTTTTAAGAGCCGCCTTTACCCATGGCAAATGAAGATTATTTGGAAGCGGAATATAAACAGCCTGAACTTCCTTGTCTGCAAGGAGCTCTTCGTAGCTGCCGTAGGCCTTTTCAAAGCCATATTCTTCCTTAAAAGCGTAGGCCTTTTCAGAACTACGCCCTGCAATTGCATAAAGCTGGCAATGTTCTGCCTTTTTCATACCCGGAATTGTAGCATATCTGGCAATATTTGCAGTTCCTAATATACCCCATTTGATTTTTTCCATTTTTTTCACCTCTATCCTATCTTGTAAAGTTTGTCCAAACATGTTCTTCTGTTTCTGGAAGGCCAAAGTTTTCTTTTCCAAGTGCAATACTCTTCATCATAAAAACCATGTTACGGGCAAGAACACGCATTACCTGTCGGCCTTCATCATCAACTTGCGCCTCTCCCGGTTCCCAACCATAAATATTGTTCCAGTATTGGCTTGAAGCAACAGGCATATTTGAAAGCGTAAAAAACTTGTTCAATTCATCAAAAGTAGCAGTACAGCCGGAACGTCTTGCACTTACAACGCTTGTTCCAACCTTAAGGCTCTTATCAAAGGATGTGCTGTAAAAAAGTCTCTGCAAAGCAGACATCAGAGTTCCATTTGCAGAACCGTAATAAACAGGAGATCCAATAACAAGTCCGTCTGCCTGTTCAAACTTTACGGCAAGCTCATTTACAATATCATCAAAAGCGCATTTTTTGTTTTTACGGCAGGTCTCGCAGGCAATGCATCCTCTTATATCCATTCGACCAAGAAGGATATTTTCGTATTCAACATCATTCTGTTCAAAAATCTTTTCCATTTCGCTAAAAGCCAAAGCAATGTTTCCATTCTTTCTTGGACTTCCGTTAAGCATTAAAACTTTTAATTTCTTTTCCATGTGTGCTCTCCTTTTATACAAAATATCCTCAAACTTATCTTACTCTACTATGCCGGATTTACTTGTATAAAAATCATTGATTTTTGTAAGAAAATATATGTGGCCTTGAAACATATTTTATTCTGTTTTATCTTAAAACAAATAAAAAAATTGGAGTTTTAAAATGAAAGAACATATCAAAGGTGCAAATCCATATATGCCACTTTGGGAACATGTCCCAGACGGAGAGCCTCGCGTTTTTGAATACAATGGCGAAAAACGTGTTTATCTTTACGGTTCACATGATACACTTAAAACAGAATATTGCGGACCAGATCAGGTTGTTTGGAGTGCTCCAATAGACGATTTGACAAACTGGACATGCCACGGTGTCTGCTACACTTCTACCGATGGCTCAATTCTTTATGCACCTGATGTTGTTCAAAAGGGCGACACCTTCTACATGTATGCTGCAGAAGCTAAAGGTTCACGCATCATGCTTGCAACAAGTAAAAATCCAGCCGGACCTTTTACAAATCCAGTATTAACAGAGCTTGCCTTTGACCCAGGAATCTTAGTTGATGATGACGGCCGCGTTTATGCCTTCTGGGGATTTTGTAAGCAGTATTGTGCCGAGCTCAACGACGACATGGCTACAATCAAAAAGGAAACCTTGCGCGAAAATGTAGTAAAGCATTGTATTGCTCCATGGTCTCCGGATGACGGCATGCAGGATGAAAACGATGCCTTCTTTGAAGCCTCATCTCCTCGTAAAGTTTTTGGAAAATACGTTTTCATTTATTCAAAACGCTATTATACACACCGCCCTCAGTACGGAGTTTACGAAGATTGTAACGGCTTCCTTTCGTATAAATATTGCGACACCCCTCTTGGTGATTACAAAATGGGTGGAGACATAAGCTTTAATGGTGGCGAAATCCTTCCTGGTCCTGATGGCAAAAATCAAATGTCTTACCGCTGGGGCAACAACCACGGAAGCATTATGCAGGTAAACGGCCAGTGGTACATTTTCTATCACCGCCAGATTGGTACAGACGAGTATTCTCGCCAGGCTATGATTGAACCTGTAGACGTTGCAATGGACAAAAACGGCCGCATCTTTATTGGAAAAATCACTTACAAGGATGGCGAACCTGTTGCTTCAGAACCTGTCGAAATGACTTCACAGGGTGCCCACATAAACGGTCTTGATGCCCGCAAAATCATTTCTGCAGGCTACGCAGTTCACATTTATGGTGGAGAAAAAGGCGGCTACAACGGCGGAATGGGTGGCGCTTACATCAAACCTGTTTACGAAAAAGACGACAATATAAGCTCTCCAATTGTTGATATTACAAACGCCCTTACAGTCGGCTTCCGATATCTGCAGTTTGGAAACAATACACCTTCAACAGTTACTGCAAATATCACAGCATTGCAGGATTTGACAGTAATTGTTCGCGTTGATGATTACAAGGGAAAAGAAATTTCCTGCTTTAATATGAAAAAAGGCGACAAGACAGCTACAGCAAAGCTTTCTTCAAGCGTAATTGGAAAACGTGCTGTTTACTTTGAGTTTGTTTCAAACAACAGCGGCGTTATTGCAGAGTTTGATTCGTTTACTTTTGATTAATCAGAATTAATTTTCTGTATATGCCGTATTCACAGGAGAGCACAATCTTGCGGATACGGCATTTTTTATTCCCATAAAGCTTATACGCACTTCTGATTTTTTTGAAAGACTGTGCGGGATTTCAAATTCCAGCGTGTATTTTTCGTCCTGGCCTGTGTAGTTTAAAGTTATAGCTGCAATTTTTTTGAAACCGCTTTTTATGCAAATTGTCTTACCCTTGTCTTCCTTTAGGAATGTGCAGACAAGATAATTCTTTTTGCCAGATTTTACCTTGAACATATAGCTGAAGGAACCGCCTTTTTTTGCATATCGTGTAAGCTCGTGAGGATCTCCTACAGAACCTGTTCCTTTTTCCTGCATAAACGGCCATGTTGTTGCGTTGCCTTCTGTCTGGGCGCCATAGCCTATGCCTATGCCATCAATAGTAATATATTTTTGCTCAAGCTGTGTCTGTTCTGCTTTGTTTGAAAAAATCCAATATATTCCATAACGCTGATTATTTATGAGGTAGTATGGGGAGAAGATAAAATCACCCTGCCAGCCAGTGTCCTTAAGTTTGAAGGCGAGCTTGCCGTCTGGTCGTGTGATTTTTTCAAAATGTGTGTTTATATTCTGAAGGAAGTCTTGAACAGGGATATCTTTGATTACAACAGTTTCTCCTGGCAAAAGCGGAAGATTACTTGTTCCGCCGTAGTTTCCTGTCATTTCATAAACATCACCACAAACAAGCTTATTTGCACTTACGTCACACTGAACTCCAACCTGGCGCAAGGTCATTTTGTCATCGCGTCCAAGCTCTGCTGCAAGAACTACAGGGCCATATTTGAATGCAACTGCACGTCCATTATTATCTGGCAACGGGAAAACCTGAATATTTATATTGAATTTTATTCTGATTTTGTCGCCAGCTGACCATGTACGTTTTATAAGAATGTAGCCTGAAGTGTCAAAAACAGCCTCTGAAGCTGGATTTTCGTTTATATAAACCTCTGGTTTTGCGTAGTTCCAATCAGGACAACGCACAGCAAGAGTGAATTCTGCAGCATTCTGGCAGGCCTTTATTGTAAACTCAGTAAAATCAGTATTTGGAATGTCTGATTTTTGCTCAAGAACAAGGCCTTTTTCCTTCCAGCAAACTTCCGAACTTATAAACTGATTTACAATCAACTTATCGTTATCGTAGAAATAAATACTGTCCCCAAGCTTTGTGAAATTTTCAAGACCAGTTCCTGTACAGCACCAGAAATAGTTTTTATCAACATCAGGATTACAATACGTTTTGAAGCAGCCTGTAGCCATTGGCTGGAAATACAAGGTCATTCCTGTTTCTGCATTTACTGAAGCTAGAATTGCATTTATAAAAGTGTTTTCGTAATAATCTGCATACTGACGTTCGCCTGTTACCATAAAGAGCATTCGGCTCAGCTTGAGCATATTGTGGGTGTTACAGGTTTCGCAGTTTGTGTTGCTACGTTCCTTGTCCAGAATATTGTCTTCGCCAAAATGTTCGCACTCGCTGTTTCCGCCAGTGATATATGTGTGATTATTTACAACGATTTTCCAGAAGGCCTTGGCGTAGTCCAGGTACACGTCAACATCAGAGCCCTTCAACAGGCTCAGGGACCCCAAGGTCATATACCTGTTCATCGCCCCAACAAACTTTGGAATAGTCGTATTGGCATGCCTGTTATTCAAAACATTTGCATTTGGACCCGCAGCCCTCACTTTTTCAAAAAGCGGAATCTCGTCAAATTTGTGTGCCGCAGCAAGAATATGCTCACACGTAACTTCATCATATCCACCGGCACGGGCACATTTATAAAGCTCATACAAACAGTCATTCATTCCGCCATATTCTGTTGCAAGAACGCGCGTCTGCATTTCGTCATCCCAACGGCTTGTTCTGTTATAAATCCATTCGCAAAACTTAACTGCAACTTCAAGCGCCTTTTTGCTTCCTGCAGATTTGTTAGCTTCAACTAACCCATTCATGATTTTATGAACTGTATACCACGGAACCCATGTATCTGCAGGATTTCCTTCTTCAAGCAGATCAAACTGTCTTTCGGGCTTTGAAGGATCATCCATTGTTGCACCAAAAATAAATCCTGTGCCTAACGCTGTCTGACATTCTGTAAGTCCGTCAATTATATAATCAAAACGTGCCTGCAGGGTCACACCGTCTGCACCATTACATTCACCATAACCACGCGCAATTGCCTGAGCCGCTGCCGCAAGATAATGTCCTATTGTGTGACCACCAATGCGAGTATTTTCCCAACCGCTGTAAGAAGAAGTTGCCTTTGTATTTGGCAATCCCGCAGTAACCCTGAAATTAAACAGCAGCTTATCAGGATTAAATGTATTCAGAAAATCAACATCTTTTTGTGTAACGTCCAGCATAAACTGGTCGCAAAGCTTTACGTCCGCAGGCGAAAAGTCCTTAAGATCTTTAAAATTAGTTTGCTTTATTTGAGGATAATGCACTGGTGAAAGAGGCATTTTTTACTCCTGTTGCAAAAGGCCCTGGAATTACGCCAGAATCAGCTCGTTTTTTACCCAAAAGGTCCTCATCAAACGTAATTGGACTGCCATCCGGGTTTTCATACTTCTGTTCTGGCTCAAATGCCATCATAATATCATCTGTGTGAATCATTTTACAAGACGAAGTGGCGCCCGAAGCACCAATTACATCATAAAGATTTGTCTTGAATTCAAAGCCATCACCTTTTTCTTCAACAGCAAAAGTAACTTTTTCGTCATCTTCAACAACTACTGCATCTGGTTCTTTTTCTTTAGACATTGGTTTTGCGCCATTCAAATAAATGTTTCCGCCTGCCCAAACAGGAAGTTCAGCATAATACTTATCTGTTGTAGGAGCACCCTGACCGCAATAACCTTCAAACTGTGCATTCCAAACATCAAATGTCGGATACTTTTCGTAAACAAAAGTTCCTGCCAGAATATTACCGTCATCCCAGTCGTTGTTATTTGCAATGTTATTATCCATTCCTTTTTTAAGCGCTGGACGAACAGGCTCCTGAACAAAGATGTTATTATACATTTTAGTATCACCATGAAGGATTGTCATAAAGCCCGCAATCTCTGTCTGATGTGGAACATGATAAGGTGTATAACGAGGACTTGGCTTTGTTGGTGCACCATTATTTGTACCTTTTCCAACTGCACAAATTCCACCATAAATAATATTGTGAACAAGAGCCACACCTTGAGTTGCAAGCTTGAGAGCCCTGTCCGACAAAAAGATGTTATTGTCGACTAACGTAGGTCCATGACTAACTTCTATAAACAAATCTTCTGCACATCCAACCATGCTTTCATCATTCTGATTATATTCTTTTGGAACTGTATTATTATAAAAAATATTCTGAGTAACACGGGTTCCCTGTGCCTGCCAGTCGAGCCACATTCCGCGTGTACAATCATGAATTACATTTCGGCGATAGATACAGTCAATGGCTGCATGCATTTTAATTCCGCCAATTTCACAGCCCGCAAGATTCTGTTTGTTGTTTATGTGGTGAATATGACAGTCTTCAACAATCGAGAAAACTCCACCCAAATGACCAACAATTCCAGTCTGACCACAATCATGAATATTACAGCGGCGGATTATATGAGAACCAATACGTTCCTTTGTCCAGCCTTCGCGCTGAGCCTGACAGATACAATCACGTTCTGTCTGAGCTCCATCCTTGTATTTCCACTTAAGCCATTTATTATCATTTTCCGGCTGAAGATATTTTCCAAGAGAAATACCGCTGCACTTTGCTTCAAAAACTTCGCAATCTTCAATAATCCAACCCTTTGACCAGTGAGGGCCAATCATACCCTCCTGATAAGCTGTAGGAGGTGCCCATTGAGTTGCAGCCTTAGAAACCTTAAAACCGCTTAAAGTAATATATCCACGGCCTTCTTCCTTTGGATAAAAGCAAGCCTGACGTGCTGTAATTTCTACATCTTCATTATTTGGATCTAAGCCCTGGAAATTTACATAAAATACTGTTTCATTTGCAGCTTCATCCTGTTCAGTGTACCATTTATACACAGAAAACTCGTGGTCCCAAGAAGGAACACTAACTTCGCCTGCCTCAACATCTTCAATTTTCTGCACTTCGTACATTGATTTACCGTTCAAAAACACATCACCAGTATGTGCAGTCATAAACGCAATAAACCAGTCACCGCTTACAAGCTCTTTATAAGGATTATATTCCCCAAAAATCTTATTTGATACGCGGGCAGTATAAACATTGCCTTTATATTGCTTCCAGCCCTTAAGCTCCTCTGCACCAGTAATATGAGCACCAAGAGGAACTTCAGACTTATAAACAATCCTCTTATCCTCTGTTCCACCGTTTGCAGGATTTACCCATTCACGATAAAGGCCTGGAGCAACAATAACTTCATCTCCAGCCACAGCAATAGCTGCTGCCTCACTAATAGTTTTAAAAGGCTTTCCCTGGCTACCATCACCATGCTGCCCAACCTTTGCGTCTACATAAAATGTCATAAAAACTTCCTTATTTTATATCTTCTTTTACCACTTCCGGTGGCTGTTCCAAAACTTCCGGATTCTGCAGAATGCTCTGGAGCTTTTTACAAGCAAGTGCAAACTGAGCACCATCTGCAATACGTTCATCCATTACAAGGCCAATAGGAATAACCTTATCAAACACAATTTCGCCGTGTCGTTTTACAGGATCTTCGCGGGTATTACCCATGGCCATAAGCATAGAAGTAGTACCAAAATTGTATACATGATGGAAAATATAGTTCGTACCAATGCTGGCAAGATTTGTAATAGTCATAGTACAGTGGAAAGGACTTGCATCAATAACAGCTTTAGGAAGCAATCCGTGCCAGTCCATCCAGCGAATAAGGTTTACACCAACGCGTGCAAGCCCAGGAATAGAAAGGAGCGTTGCCATAAGCTTATCGGTAGAATTAGTTTTACCGGCTCCTCTGTTGCGTTCAATGTATTCATCAAGAACTTCCTGAACCTGATAAATTGTCATATCCGGCTTAAAGAACATCTTGTTCATTGTACCTTCTGTTTCACCAGGCTTAAGAACAACCATACCAATAGTTAATTCGTTTCTTGCATACAGATTCTTATTAACAACAAATCTATTCAAAAAAGGATATTCAGCTGTAGTTCGAATAAAAGCCGCAAGAACAATAGCAAGGTGACTGAATGTATAACCTTCATCCTTCTTTCTTCTCATGTATTTTCGTATTGGATCCTGCTGAACTGTCAATTCAATCATGTTCATAGCATCACATCGATCGACCATGATATGTCCAATAAGCTTATACATCGGATCAATTGTCTTAATTTTTCTACCATCTTTACGCATTCTGCTGCTCCTGCTGTTTTTATTAATAGTATCTAGAATTATATCATGAGAAAGAAAAATTGTAAAAAAAGATTATTCTCTTGGCAATTTCCTGAAGAACCAGATCATATAAGGAATCGCCGTAAACGTACTAAGCAAATCTGCAACTGCCTGGCTGATTTCTACACCAAAAAGTCCGAACAGCCGTGGCAAAATCAAAATTGCAGGTATAAAATAAACACCCTGTCGGTTCATAGAAAGGAAGGTTGCCTGTTTTATATGACGCGTAGACTGCATGAGCATATTTGTACCAACAATAAGCGCATGTAACGGAAGGAACGCAGCCTGCCATCTTAAAGCAACTTTACCAACAGCAATAACCTCCGGATCATCGCGGAAGGCTCTTATAATTTGAGGGGCAAATACTACTGCAAGAACAGCAAATATAGACATTACGCAGGCCCCGCTCACTACAAGGAAAACATATGCTTTACGAACGCGGTCATATCGCTTTGCACCATAATTGTATCCGCTAACAGGACTGAATCCCTGGCCAATTCCAATCATCATGCTGGCTATGAACATTATGATTTTAAGAACAATTGCCATTCCCGCTACAGCGCTAACTCCAAAGCTTGCAGCTGTTTTATTAAGCATAATTGAAGCAATACTTGCCAAACCCTGACGTGCCAGAGAAGGAAGCCCTGTAGCAGCAACCTTGCCCAAAACAGCAGGAGATTTTGCAATATTTTTTACACTGATATGACAGATTGACTTTCGTCTGAGATAAAACTGGAAAAGCAGCCAGAAGCTTGTAAATTGTGTAAGAAGAGTACAAATTGCGGCACCACGGATTCCAAGGCCCAGACCACGTAAATGAAGTCCAAGAATTGGAAGATCTTTAAAAATAAAGATTGGGTCCAAAAACATATTGAGCACGCCGCCTGTTGTGAGCGCTATCATGCTTAAAAATGCCTTTCCTTCTGCACGCAAATCGTTATTCAAAACAAAAGAAGCACACATAAAAGGTGCGCCCCAGAAAATATAACGTGCATAATCCTTTGCGTAAGGTAAAACACTTTCGCTGGCACCAACAAAACTTAAAACTGCCTGTGCAAAAAGATTTCCAAAGCAAGTTATAAGAACACCAACGCCCAGAGCCGCAAAAAATGCTGTAGAACTGATTATTGAAGCTTCTTCGTTACGTTTTTGACCAAGACGAATAGAAACAAGGCTTCCGGAACCCATACCAAGGGTAAAACCGCAGGCCTGAATAATAGACATTATAGGAAATACAATTCCAACAGCCGCACTAGCCTCTGTTCCAAGCTGCGAAACAAAAAAAGTATCGGCCATGTTGTAGAGCGAAGTTACAAGCATGGAAATAATTGTCGGAATGGCAAGCTTTGTAATAAGCTTCCAAACCGGAGTATTTACCATCTTGTTATACTGCTCGTCGGCATTTGGATTATTTATGTTATTTCCAGGCATTTATTTTTTTCAGCAGAGCCGCTCCATTGTCATATAAAATGGCCTGGCGTTCTGCATCATTCAAATCCAGCTGATTAAAGCGGGTCATTTCATCTTCGTGGTCCCACATTGGAAAATCAGATCCAAACAGGAACTTTTCAATTCCATGTTCCTTGAGCATTTTATTTGCTTTTTCTAATGGGCATTTCCACAGCGTGCTTGAAGTATCAAAATAAACTTTTTTGCCAACAAGATGCTTCAAAGCTTCATCCCATTCTGTGTAGCCACCAAAATGAGCCGCAATAACAATAAGATCAGGATGTTTTTCAAGGATATGAGCTATACGAGCAGGTCCAGAAAAATCATAACGACAGTCTCCTGCATGAAAAAGAACAGGAATATTAAGAGCCGCACATTTATTGTAAACAGCATCCATCTGAGGCATATCGCACTGAAATTTTTGAAAATCAGGGTGAAGCTTTACACCGCGAAGACCCGCTGCATAAACACGGTCCAACTCAGCATCAAAGTTTTCATAATCCGGATGCATTGTTGCAAAACCAACAAACTGAGGAAATTTTTCACAGGCACTAATAATAAAGTTATTAATTGATTCAACCTGTTCGGCCTTTGTTGCAACAGAGTGAACAATATATTTTTCTACTCCAATTCTGCTGCCACTTTCTATAAGCTCCTGGGCGCGTCCATGCCAGGCCATAGGGGCATCTCCATAAAAAGTTCCAACAGCAGCAGTTGCTTTTTCGGCAATCTTTTCCGGATAAATATGAGCATGAAAATCAATTATCATCTTTTTCTTCCTTTTCGCGGAAAAGAATTGCAATGTTACCAATGATTCTTACAAGAGTAGCATTTGTTTTTTCGCAGATCTGCTGTGTGAGTTCCTGTTTTTCATCTTTATATTCGTTGAATTTTACTTTGATAAGCTCGTGGGCGGCCAGAGATTTGTCTACCATATCCATAACGCCGTCAGTAACGCCTGCACCACCAACAATAACAACAGGCTGCAAATCATGAGCAACCTTTTCCAATTCTTTTCTTTGTTTGCTTGTTAATTCTATCATTGCTTGATTTTAGCAATCTTTGTACAATTACACAAGTAAACATGAAAAACAACATAATCATCGCCGGGGTTCCTCGGGCTGGAAAAAGTACAATTTCTCAAATCCTTTCAAAGCGTTTTGGATTTCAGCACATCAGCATGGATTCTATAATTGCAGGTTTTGAAAAATGCTTTCCAGAAACCGGCGTAAATACTTATTGCGGATTATCTTCTTTGGATACGCTAAAGCTCATCAGTGGAAAAATGGCTCCGTTTGTAAGAGCAATGATTGACAGCAAACACTATGATGAGTTTGAACCTGGCATGATTTTTGATATGTATCAGCTTTTGCCACAGGATTATGAAAAATATTTGCGTGATGCTAATTGCCAGGTGTTTTATTTTCTTACCTCAGATGTAACTCCCCAGGAACGTGTTGAAATTCAGCGAAAATACGACACTCCCAAGGATTATACTTTTAATAGATCTGATGATGAGCTTCTCGAAGGTGCTGAATATATTGTGGAGCAGAGTCTTATTATGAAAGAACAATGTGAAAAACTAAGCATACCTTTTTACGAAACAGCCAGAAACAGAGAAAAGATTTTTGCTGATTTTTTACAAATGATAGAAGAAAAAATTAAAGGATAAAAAGTATGAAAAAAACAGTTTTTATTGCAATTTTGATGTTGTTTGGCGCCACCAACTCTCTGATTTTTGCAAAACCACGCGCAGACCGCCTTTCTAAAGCAGAGCTAACATATATCTGGGAAACTTTAGATGACAATTATGCCGGCATTGACGATATGGAAGAGCTTGGTTTAACCCAAAAGGAGTTTTTCAAAGCCAGAACCTTTTCTAACCTTACAAAGCTTTTTGATAAATATATGAGCGACTGCCATTTTTATATGAGAGTCAGAGATTTTGAATATCGTCAGCCTTTTGCTCATGATGAAGGCACAACACAAAGCCTGGATCCTGCAGGACAAACATATTTTGAAAAAGAGACCTCAAATGCATATTATGTGCGTTTTACCAGCTGCATAAGCGAGGAATATAAGACAAATCTTCCAAAAATATATGAAAACGTTCTAAAAAAGGACTTTTTGATTCTTGATGCCCGCAACAATTTTGGCGGTTCCGATGGCCCACAGCTTGAATTATTGGGCCGACTAGAGGCCTGGTCTTATTCAGGAACAATCCTCGTTCTTCAAGACAACTGGAGTTATAGTGCCGGTGAATTATGGCGTCTTTTTGCATGGCAAGAAGAACATCCCTGGAGCAGTATCCTTTTGGGCACTCATTCCGGAGGCTGCCAGGCTTACGGCAACTGCCAGCCCTTCAAAAATGAAGACTTAAAAATCATTTTATACTTTGGCGTAGACAAATTCTGGCGAAACCTGCCATCCAATTACTTAGGCGACGGCAAAGGCTTCGAACCCCAAATCTGGGCCACCACCCAAACCATGAAAGAAGCCCTTGAAAACCTTGGTGTAGACACAGGGGATATTGTGTTTCAATAAAAAGATTTGAGACATTGACCAACTTTTAATAAATCTTTAATATTTAAGTATGACTAAACAGGCAGATGAAATAAGTGAATTTTTAGACTCTAAAACCATCGATGCACTTGGAACTTTTTTGACAAAAGAAAAGGGTTACGAGTCATCTGCAGACATTATTGCTATTGCCTTTGGTTCGGACAAGGGGTTTTCAAAAATCAAAAAAGATGGTGTAGATAAGCTTGTAGACAGCTTTAAGAAAAATCTTACACTTTTAATTCAAAAAACATGGGTAGAAAAATCTGATATTGCACTTAAAGATCAGCTTTTGTATCAGCTCGAAATCTTCCTTAGCAACGATAACTGGACAGACAATTATACTTTGTTCTTACAGCTAATTAATCAGGCAGTTTTCCTTATGTTTGGTCAAAAACCGGACACCCCAGACTTTGCAGAATATACTCTTCGCATTGACCCGGAATTTGGTATTTTCTGGTGGTACATTTCAAACCTTCCTCCCAAAACTGAATGGTCAGAAGAAAAGTGCCGGTTAGCAATGATGTTAGGAATGTACTTCCTGGCAAACTACTAAAACAAGAAACAGCAGACCGGAGCCCAAAAGTTCCGGTCTTTTTTATTTGAGGTAAATATGGACATTAAAAAAACAACAGATTCCCTGCGTGCTGCGAGCCAGAAGCTTGCATTACAGAATGCCTGCCAGAAAAACGCTGCTTTGAATGCGGTTGCAGATGCTCTTGATAAAAATCGGGATGCAATTATTGCTGCTAACAAAGATGATTTGGATGCGGGTCGTGCAGCAGGAATGAGCGATTCAATTCTTGATCGTCTTATGCTTGATAACAAAAGAATTGACGGAATTATTGCAAGTCTTCGCGATGTTATTGGCCAGACAGACCCCGTTGGAGAAGAAGTTGCAGGCTGGAAAACTCCTAATGGAATGAATATCCGCCAGGTTCGCGTGCCTCTTGGTGTTGTTGCCCTTATTTATGAAAATCGTCCAAATGTTACTGTAGATGCTTTTAGTCTTGCATATAAAAGTGGAAACGCAATTTTGCTCCGCGGATCTTCTTCTTCGTATCTTTCGAATGTTGCAATTGTACGTGTTATAAAAGAGGCCCTTGCCGGTGTTGAAGGCGGTGTCCCAGAAGCAATAGAGCTTGTAGAAGTTCGCGACCATGACCACAGTGATGTTGACCAGATTTTGAATGCTGTTGGAATGATTGATGTTTGTCTTCCACGTGGCGGTAAAAAACTCATTCAGAATGTTGTTCAAAACGCAAGGGTTCCTGTTATTGAAACTGGAAGCGGTGTTTGCCACTTGTATGTAGATGAATTTGCAAATCTTGAAATGGCCAGCCGTATTGCCGAAAACGCAAAAATCCAGCGGCCGAGTGTTTGTAATGCAATTGAATGTATTGTAGTTCACAGCAAGGTTGCAGAACAGTTCCTGCCAATGCTCGAAAAGACTTTTGCAGGCCGTGTAAAGCTTCATGCTGATAAAAAATCATATGAAATACTGCAAAACTGCGTAGTTTCAAACAGAACCACCATTGTTCCTGCCACAGAAGAAGATTTTGGCAACGAATATCTTGATTATGAATGCTGCATAAAGGTTGTAGATTCAATTCAAGAAGCAATTGAATATATAAATACACATAATACAAAACACAGCGAAAGCATTATTTCTGAAAGTCGTGAAAATACAAGACTTTTCCAATCTTTGATTGATGCTTCCTGCGTTTATGTAAATGCAAGCACCCGCTTTACCGATGGCGGCGAGTTTGGTTTTGGAGCAGAGCTTGGAATAAGCACCCAGAAGCTTCACGCCCGCGGCCCTATGGGAATTAAGGTGCTCACAACAACAAAATACTTGATTGATGGGGAAGGACAGATAAGATGAGTAAGATAAATGAAGCTTTAAAAGGCGCCCGCAAAATAGTTATCAAGATTGGCAGTAACACACTTGCAAAAGCCGACGGAACTATAAATATTGAATTTATGCTTGAATTTGCCGAACAGTGTGCGGCGCTCATAAAACAGGGAAAGCAGATTATTCTTGTTTCTTCTGGAGCACAGGTTGCAGGCGTTTCTACAACAAAAGAATGGGCCCGCAAAAAGGACGTTCACTACCGACAGGCTTTGTGTGCAATTGGTCAGGTTGAGCTTATGCATCAGTGGAGAAAAGCCTTCCAGAAGCAGGAGCTCCATATTGGCCAGCTTCTTTTGACTAAAGATGATTTTGAAAACGAGCATCGTTCGCTTAATATCCGAAACACTCTTTTTACCCTTGTAGACGAAGGTGTTGTACCCATCATCAACGAAAACGACAGTGTAAGCTACGATGAAATTAAAATTGGTGATAACGATAACCTGAGCGCGCTTACCGCAATTTTGTGGTCAGCAGATATGCTTTTATTGTTCAGTGACATTGACGGCGTTTATTCAGATAATCCAAAAACAAATCCAAATGCAAAGCTTATAGAAACAGTAGAAAGCATTCCGGAACTTCGTAAATCAATTACGATGGGAGAAGCCAATTCCTTTGGAACAGGCGGTATGGAAACAAAGATTCAGGCTGCAGAAAAAGTAAATGAATATGGTATCCAGATGCTTCTGGCAAATGGAAAAAAAGAGAAATCTTTATCAAGTTTGCTTGAGGATGATTCTAAAGGAACTTTGTTTATTGCTGAATAGTTTCCTTTGTCAGATCCCTGTACAAATTAATAAAGAACAACGAAATAATCACTCCGCCCGCGATGTCTGTGAACCAGTGAACACCACAAACAAGACGGCCTACAATTGTAAGCGCCATAATCACAAGACAAACAATTTTTAGCAGCAGCACGAGCTTTGCATTTTTTATGTAATCACCAAGGACTGCAACTGCAGTTCCAAAAATTGTAAGGATGAGCATTGTGTGTGTTGACGGATAAGATGGCTCAAGGCCTTCTGCAGGATCCAAAACTACCGGTCGATAGTTAAAAGGAACCTTTTCAAAAAGCGCATAAAGCAAAATTACAAGAATATAAATTACGCCGAGCATAAGGATTTTTTTATCAACTTTCAAAAGGCTTTTTCTTTGAATGAGCTGAACGAGGCCTGTTACTGCAAACACGCCTGCAACTGCAATGGCAAGCAAACCAAGTGCCTGTGTGAGCTTATACCAGAAAATGTGCATCCCAAAAAAATCATGAACTGCAACATTCAAAGCAGCAAATCCAATGCTTGAACCTTCTGGTCCAACTGGCTGCACATCAAATAATCTGATCCACAAAGAAAAGATTACAAACAAAAAACCAAAGATATATGAGTTAGCAAATTTTTTCATATTTTAAAAGTATCGCAGATAGAGGAAGTTTGCAAGGTCAAGAAAAGATGTTATATTATAAACGAGGTATATTATGAAAATAGGATGTATTGGAACCGGTGCAATGGGCGGTGCAATTATGCGCGCTGTTTGCAAAAAATATGATGTTAGTCAAATCAAAGTTACAGATAAAAATGTTACTATGGGCAAGGCTTTTGCAAAAGAAACTGGGGCTACGTTTGTTAATTCTAACAAGGATGTTTTAGATTGTGATTACATTTTTTTGGCAGTAAAGCCTCAATTTTTAGGTGATGTATTTGATGAAATAGGTAGAGACATTCCAAATTCTGCAGTTGTTATTTCCATGGTAGCGGGAGTAAAAATTGAAAAACTCGAACAATGGGTTCACCACGGAGCTCGTTTTATCCGCATGATGCCAAATGTTTGTGCACAAATTGGCGAAGGAATGACAGCAATTGCTTATAATTCAAGTATAAAAGAGGATGAAGCAAAAACAGCTCTTGAAATATTAAGCACTGCTGGAAGAGTAGAAGTCGTTCAAGAAAAACTTATGGATTGTGTTACTGCTTTAGGTGGTTCAGGACCTGCTTTTGTATTTATGTTTATTGAGGCTCTTGCTGATGGAGCTGTTCGTTGTGGAATGCCACGAACTCAAGCTTATACTTATGCAGCACAAGTTGTTTATGGATCTGCAGGAATGGTTATGGAAAGCGGAAAAAACCCAGCAGCTTTAAAGGATATGGTTTGTTCACCTGCAGGAACAACGATAGAAGGTGTTGCAGTCCTGGAAAAGAACGGTTTCCGTAATGCCGTTATTGAAGCTATTACAGCCGCTTGCAATCGTTCTATTGAGTTAGGAAAATAACTCTGCATAGAAACATTACATAACTATAGATTTTTTTACTTGTAATAAAAATCAGGTTTTTATAAATTTATAATATATGAATTTGCAAGATTTTGAGTATCTGGAAAATAATCTGGATACTCAAGGCCTGTATGGAAGCGACTCCTGTATTGCTAATCTTTTTTTACTTCAGGAAAAATACAATACATGGCTTAAAATCCACAAAAATATTTTGTTTCGCTATTATTACGGAGATGAAAACCGTAGCGGTTATGGATTTCCTATTCCGTTGAAAAGCGCTTTTATTCAGGAAAAATCTGTTGATGAAGCTGCCTGGTTAAAGACTGCGCTTGAATATATTTTTGAAGATTCTAAGGCACAACACAGACCTCTTGCTTTTTGTCTGATAACCCGCGAACAAAAAGATCTTCTCGATGCCTGCCTTTCTAAATATTTTGGTAAACGCATTTTGTGAAAAACTAATCGAGATGATTGTGATTATGTTTATCTTCAAAAAAATCTTACTGAGCTTCCGGGTTCTCTTTATCAGAAAAAAAGAAATCATGTTTCCAGATTCAACAGGATTTTTGGTACCGACTGGGAATTCAAAGCCTTTCCACAAAACGATGTTTCCAAAGATATTCTTTCCATTGCGCAAAAATGGTATGATGAAAAATCAGGAGATGAAAAGCCTGTACTCAAGCTGGAATTACAAAGTGTTGCTTTAGCGCTTGAAAATGCAGAGCTTCTTCGAATGACAGGCGGCGTTCTTTATGTAAAAGGAAAGCCTGCCGCTATGACTCTTGCTTCCCCAATTTCTGATTCTGTCCTTGATGTTATTTATGAAAAGGCTGTTGAGGAATTTGAAAAGGATGGAGTTTATGCTGTAATTAATCAGCAGTTTGCACGGTTTTGCGGAAAATATCTTTATTTGAACCGCGAAGAAGATATGGGTGTAGAAGGATTACGAAAAGCAAAGCTGTCATACAAACCGACTATTGTGCTTGAAAAATTTTATGGGCTTGTGGAGTAAAAATTGTTATCGGCAATATTGAAAAAAAGTGATTGTGCTTCGTATAAATTCTGCTGCAGCTTTCGTCGTCAGAGTCTTTGGGAAACTCCTGTTTTTTCTAAAGAAGTTGCGGAAAAATTACAGAAGCTTTTTCCAAAGGCTTATTTTCGCGCTGTTGGAAAATCAAGCATGACTATAGATCTTTCAATGTTATATAAGACTAACAATCCTGATGAGGAAGTTTCATGTCCCTTCCTTGATTCTAAAAAAGGCTGTTGTCTTCCGCCAGATCTTAAACCCTTTGACTGCAGTATATGGCCGTTCCGTGCCGTTCGTGTTAATCAGGAAAAAGTTTGTGTTGCGCTTACTCCAACCTGCCCGTCAATAAATAGAGTTCCTCGAGAAAGAATTATTGAGTTTTTGAATGCGGGACTTGGCGAAAAGATTTTAAAATATGCCGAATTAAATCCTGATATTATTAAAGAGAACTCTGAATTCTTTTTGGTTCTCCAGTAAGAAGAATTCTCAAATTCAATTTTACATATGCACAAATTTCTCGTACATAATTATGAAGAACATAAACTGGCGGACATGTTGCAGGTATGCCTTTTATATTTGTAAATCCCATTCTGCGTGCAAGTCTTTCTGAACGCCTTAAGTGGAAGCGGCTTGTTACAACTGCAGTTGGCGTTTCCAGAATTTCCTGTACTGATGTTTGTTTGTATTCTGCAAGCATTTTGCAGCTCAACTGAAAATTTTGAATTGTATCTTTTGCCTGATCTTCTACAAGGATACGATCTTCTCTAACTCCTGCAAGTACAAGCTGTCGTTTTAATTCCGGCGCTTCTGCATAAGGAAGCCAGTCCAATGTTCCGCCTGTTACAACACAAATTGATTCGGGATTTTTGTTTAAATACTCTGCTGTTTTTTCAACTCTGTTTAAAACCGATTTTGGCAGCACTCCGTCTTTGCTTATTCCTCCGCCAAGAAGAATTACGTGATCTGCCTTTTCGTCTGTACCTACTACAGCGGGATTCAAAATCAGCGCGAGATTTATTATTGAAATGAGTGCAGCCAATGCGCCTAAACTAACGACTGTTAGTTTAACCCAACGCTTCCAGAAGCTCCAGAATGAATGCTTTGTTTTTATACGGTAGATTGCAACAAAAATTAAATAAGCTCCAAGCGCCAGCCAGATGTGTGTAAAAGAAAAAACGTTGTCCCAGAAGGTTCCTGGATTCAGAAGAATTAAAGTTGCGTCGTATGAGATGCTGATTATTCCAAGTATTATTAAAAGTATATTCATAATTAATCCTTGTGGGCCCCTTCGACAGGCTCAGGGATCGTGTAATCCCAATTGTGTTTAGGATACCTTCCTTTCATCTCCTTGCAAATTTCTACCCAAGCACCAGTCCAGAAATGCTCAAGATCTTCGGTTACCTGAAGCGGTCTGCTTGCAGGAGAAAGCAATCGCAGCAAAACTTTTTTTCCACAGATTTGCGGAGTTGTAAAACATCCAAAAATCCTCTGAATTATTATTTCTATAACCGGCCTGATTTCTGATTGTTTTTCGTATTTTACTTTACAGCGGCGGCCATTTTCAAGAGTTATTGATTCTGGAGCAAGCCGGTCTGTTTCTGCACCGTTGAGATACCAGTAAAGGGCATCGTATACAGTTGCAGCAGTAAGCTGAGTTTTTCCTGCCATAAATGGAATAAGCCATTCAGAGGCTGTTGTGCGGAGTCGTTCGTTTAGCGAAGTGTTGTTTTGAGTTCCACTTTGCTGTTCAACAAACTCTGTTCTAAGCAGCAGGCTTTCTATTTTATCATTTTTTGGAAGACATTCGATTCCTTTTTCTGTAATCTGGGTAAGCCAGGCCTGAGCAAAATCTTCGTTAGAAGTCGGAAGCTTTTTAGAACTTAGAACAAGCTTTCCAAAACATTTTTGTTCAAGCTTTTGAAGGTTGCCATTTTCGAAAGAACAGATTTGACGAATCTGACTGTGCTTTTCCAGGTATTCAGTTATTGCAGGTTCTGGAAGTTCTACAAAATCAAAAATAACAGCTTCTTTCTGACCAGACATAACTTCTGGTGCAACAATCCACTTTGGAGCAGAAGGCTTATACAACCTTGCCTGTCTGCCACCCGCAAACTGATATTCTGAAGGTTCCTTTCCTGGTTCACTTGTACGTTTTGCAAGGCGGTCAGGATATCCGCATAAAATCAGGAAATCTGTTTTGTTGTCAAAATCATTTGTATAGGAGCAGGTCTTTAGTCGTCGTTCAAGATCATTTATAAACCGATTTTGAATATCCTTAGACGACTGTGCGTAAGAACCAAAATTAATCAAAAGCTGTCGGCCGTCCTGGCTAAGACAACCCTTTTGTTTATCAAAATCGGCAAGTGCAATTCCCGCAAGACGAGGATGAAGTCCAAGTGTTAGAGTCGCTTTTCCTTTTGGAGTAATTCTGCCGTCCAAAGCAATCATTCCAAGCTGGAGCAAAAGAGCCTTGCTTTCTTCCCACGATGCTGCAGAAGGTGCATCAAGCCAGTCAATTCCATCAACTTTATAAACACCACGCTCACTGCATTCCAGAACAAGCGGAACAAGATCTGCTCTTAAAATCTCCGGAGGAAAATCTTTTATTCGTGCATCATGTTGATTCCATAAGCGAATACAAGTTCCTTCACAAAGCCGTCCTGCACGACCTTTTCGTTGTTCAGCAGAAAATTCACTTTCGGTTTGAGTTGTAAGCTTTTCCATTCCGGTGTTCAAATCCATACGGTTTACGCGCGAAAGACCTGAATCTATTACAGTTGTAACACCAGGCACAGTAAGAGAAGTTTCCGCAATTGCAGAAGAAAGGATTACACGACGTTTTGTTTTTTCGCCCTCGCGCACCGGAGAGATTATTCGTTTTTGTTCCTGCAGCGTTATGCTTGAATGGAGAATGCATAGCTCTGTATCGGAGTCATCGTCAAAGAGGCCTGTCGCTAAAAGCTCATCCTGTGCTTTACGGATGTCGGATATGCCTGGCAAAAAGACGAGGATGTTACCTTGCCCTTCGGCCCCTTCGACAAGCTCAGGGACCACAGAGGCCACACTCTTCCCCGGTTCATAAACCACCTTCACAGGAAACTGTCTGCCTGGAATTTTCATTACGGGAGTGTCTTCGCCCAAATACTTTTGCAGTCTGTCTGTATCAATTGTTGCAGACATAATGATTACATATAAATCATCCCGCAGCTGCATTGCTTCTTTCAAAAATGCCAGAGCAAGATCTGTATTAACAGAGCGCTCATGAAATTCATCGAGCACAACAACGTTGTACGACTCCAGCGCAGGATCACTCTGCAGCTGTCTTACTAAAATTGCTTCTGTCACAACTTCGAGCCGTGTATCTTTTGTAATGTTATTTTCAAGATGAATCTTATATCCAACTTCTTCAGGTTTTCCGTCGCAGGCAGTTTCCCATAACTCACCCACACGATTTGCAACTCCAAGAACAGCAATACGTCGTGGCTCTGTCATAATCATTTTTCCGGGAAATTTTTCGAGTAACGCAAGCGGTAATACTGTAGACTTTCCTGCCGCAGTTTCCGCTGTCAAAATTAAATATCGCGACAGAGAGTTTTTCAGGCTCTCACAAATATCATCGAGAAAAGGAGCTATAGGATATTCTGCAATTCTGGAATTCATCATTATTTCAAAGTAAACAGATGTCTTCCAGGTGTTTTTGTTTCATAAGGTGTCAATTCAAAACCCTTTCCTGTCATGGCTTTTTCTATCATTGTTTTTGTAAGGCCAGGGACTGTTTCATCTTTAAGCGCTTCTTCAACAGGCATCCAGATAACTTCGCTGTTTTCATCACCGTCGGAGCGTGGTTCACCTTCTATGTAGTCTGCAGCAAAAACAGCATACCAGTCTTTGTCGCTAAAACGCATGCCCAGAAGCTTTGTGGCTTTTACTGTAACACCAGTTTCTTCCAGATATTCACGCACCAGAGTTTCCTGAGGTATTTCTCCAAACTGGACGTAGCCTCCGGGAATGATAAGCATTCCTTTTCCGTTACCGTAGGTATGTCTTGCAAGTAAGACGCAGCCATCTTTAATGCATACTCCCGCAACAGACTGGCTCCAGTTTGTGTTGTTTTCTTCTTCTTTTGTCATACAGTTTTACCATCCCATTCTTTACTATGTTCGCGCTCAAACTTTATGGCAGCATCAAAGTCTACCTGTGGAGCGCAGTTTTTTTCTATGTTTAACGCAGTCTCGTGCAGACGACGTATACAATCCGATTTATCTTTATAGCCAAGCTTTGATTTTTCTATGCTGTCACGTAGCACACGAATTGATTCATCATAAATCTTAAGAGGAACTGGGAACGGATGTCCATCCTTTCCACCATGTGCAAAGCTGAATCTTGCTGGATCGGTAAAGCGGCTTGGGGTTCCGTAAATTACTTCGCTCACCAAAGCAAGAGACTGCAGTGTGCGAGGGCCAAGTCCAGGGGTAAGCAGCAGGCTCTCAAAATCTTGAGGCTGACTTTCGTAAGCTGTGGCTAACACCCCCCCTAAACGCTTGAGATCTACATCCTGGGCTTGTACGTCGTGGTGCGCTGGCATGATGATGGAACGGCCGGTAGTTTGAATTTGTTCAGCTTTGTTAGGCTCTTCTAACTCAGGAAAAAGGCTTTGCTGCACCTTCCCTCCCTGCATCAAAATCATCTCGCTCGTCGGTTTACCAATCTGTTCAATTTCCTTAATCATCCGTTCCGGATTTTCATGCGACATTTCCAAAATATTGTTTCGTGCACCATCAGCCTGTTTGTCGGTAAGATTCAAAATCTTCCCGCGATTTTCACCAACAACAGCAGTATGCGGCTCTTCCACAAACGACCTCAAATCAGCCGAACACCAGTGATAGCGCCGCGCCTTTTTTTCTGCGGTATTCATTCCCTGTTGAACAACGGCCCAGTTTCCGCTGCGGGTCAAAATAAAATTATGCTGATAAAGCTGGAATCCATCCTGCACGGCATTGTTATCTACCTTAGCAACAAGCTTGCTGTCACGAACTAACTCATCACCATTAAGGCCTTCCTGTCCAGCAATCTGTAACAACTCGTCCGGTGTCATGCGCGAATACTTTCCACGCCCGCCGCAAACATAAATACCAAGCTCTTTTGCCCGAGGATTGAGCCCACGTTTGAGGGCATACATAACGCTTGTAGTAATTCCCGAACTGTGCCAATCCATGCCCATAACTGCGCCAAACGACTGAAACCACAATGGATCACTCAGACGCACAAGAACTTCTTCCGGACTAAAATTTTCCACCAGTGATTCTGTAATGAGAGTACCAAGTACCATCATCCTGTCGGCCAGCCAGCGTGGTACAGTACCCGTATGAAGAGGAAGATCTGCATGTCCGGAATTTCGAGGCATGAAAATATTATAACATATTTTTGAACTAAAGGTTATGTCAAAATTATTCTAAATCTATATATATTTTCACTACTTTTTTTTGTAGAGATTCGTTATATTTTAAGTATGGAAATTGAAAATCAGGAATATGACCAGGAAAGAGCTTTATATGATTCTCACAATGTGATTGCGCGTAACTGCCGCTTTGACGGGCCTGCAGATGGAGAAAGTGCTTTTAAAGAGAGCAGCGATATTGTTGCCGAGCACTGCTATTTTAATCTGCGTTATCCTTTCTGGCATAATAATGATACGACAATCGTAAACTGCGAAATGACCGAAAACTGCCGGGCTGCCCTCTGGTATTCAAAAAACCTGATTATTCAGCATTCCATTTTGCATGGCATTAAGGCTGTGCGCGAATGCTCCAATGTTTTTATAAATGAATGTGATATTGTTTCGCCAGAGTTTGGCTGGTCTACAAACAAGCTGGCAATTAAAAACAGCAGCGCCACCAGCGAATATTTTTTGATGAACACAAAAGACGTTACAATTGAAAACTTAAACCTAACCGGAAAATATTCTTTTCAATACATGCGAAAGTCCCGTGTGATGGATTCCCAGCTTGATACAAAAGACGCCTTCTGGCACGCAAAAAATGTTACGATAAAAAACTGCAAAATCAAAGGAGAGTACATCGGCTGGTATTCAGAAAATCTTACCTTCGAAAACTGCAGCATCAGCGGAAC